>JAPPOW010000189.1:0-16603 GCA_028817775.1 Candidatus Melainabacteria bacterium
GAACAGCAAAACTAATTTATTAAAGTGGGTGGGTAGAAAGATTTTTCCTAGTAGTCCAAAAATGAGAAAAAAAAAAACCATAGTACCAAATGGAAAAGACGACAAAGGTACTGAGCTTTTTGAAATCAGAGAAGTTACTGTACCCAATAAGTTTGTAGAAAAAAGATCTTTACATAGCTGTGGTGGTGGATGCAGCTCTGTTGGTATGGGATCACATAAAACTAATACTAATGATAGTTCCTCCGGACATGGGCATGGACATGATGCTGGACATTCTTGTGGATCTCATTCTTGCGGGGCACACGGCTGTGGTGCTAGTTGTGGTGCTGGTTGTGGTGCCGGCTGCGGCGGTTGCGGTGCTTGATTGAAGCTAACAGTAGCTCAAAGCGGCCGGTTCAGGACTTAGGTACTGTTCACAAAGCCCGATAACTGCGTTACGCTCGCCCTCATTTGCTACAAGCAAACTTCGGGTGTACGAAGTAAAATCTTTAATTTAAATACTTTTTCATACTCGCAAGCCTTGTTCTCAAACTTTGTGAACAGTACCTAAGAGAGCATTGTTTAGAGCAATCTCTGCATAGTAATCGTAGCTTTGTTTCTTGGTCCTTACAAAACTAGCGTGATCGACATGCACCAAACCAAAACGAGGCTTCATACCTAATGCCCATTCAAAGTTATCAAGTAAACTCCAATAGAAATAACCACGCACATTGGCACCTTCATTGATCGCTCTATGTACAGCAATCAAATGATCACGAATAAATTTCACCCGATATTTATCCTCAATATCTTGCTCGGTCTCTTCAATATGTGAGTAACCATTCTCGGTGATATAAATCGGTCTGCCTTCAAGCATGCGACTCAATTTCTTCTCAGTGAGCACCTTGTAAAGTCCTTCAGCATAGAGTTCCCAGCCTAAACCATTTGCTGGTGCGTCCCCGCGCTTAGCAAGCTCACCCCAAAAACTAGAATCTACTTTAGAGTCTGCAGCATCTTTTGCTTGTGGATTCAAAGTATAACTAAATCTAGTATAGTAATTTACTCCCAAGAAATCCAAAGTATCAAGCTCGATACAAGACTCAATGAAGGCATAATTATGAAGTTGCTTACGCAAAGCATTTGGCATTGCATCAATTGATTGCCATTTATGATCGCAGAGTGCTTCATCCAAAGCTTCATAGGCATAGAGGTTCTGGGCAAAACCAACTTGAGCATCTGAGTTGACTGACTTAATAGTTTTGTAGGCTAATTGATGCCCCAATAATAAACCTTGATAGGCTTTGAAGTATCTATTCCAATCATTCTGGTAGCCAGGAGGCCAAATCCCCGACTCATAGCCAAAGCCAAGAAAAATATTAGGTTCATTGTGAGTCACCCAAAACTTAATTCTGTCACCGTAGCGCTTAGCTAGAAACTCAGTGAACTTTTGAAACTCGTAAGCGGTATTAGGATTCTCCCAACCACCTTCTTTGGCTAGCCAACTAGGAATAGTGAAATGAACAATAGTTGCAAATGGCTCTACACGAGACTTACGCTCCACCCCAGCCTTATCCTGCAAGAGTTGGTCTAGGAGAGAATCATAGAACTTGGCGGTATTCTCATCAAACTCACCAGGGCCGCGGTGCAAACGAGCCCAATTGAATGAGAAACGATAAGCATTGGAGTTGAGTCCTCGAATTAGCTCTACATCCTCCATCATATGCTCGTAGTGAGCAACAGCTTTACCATCATTAGTAGGACGCAAAACTTTATCCTCACGCTCTATCCATTCTGACCAATCAGATAATTTACCCAAAGTTTCCTCTGGGTGACCTTCAATTTGAAAAGCAGCAGTAGCAGTGCCCCAATAAAATTTATTGGGGAAATTAAGGCTAGTTTTGCGAGTGCTGGTCATTTAATTCAATATATCACGTTGTCATCCTGAGGGAGTGAAACGACCGTCAGGACCTCCTTGCTAAATAACTTCATAACTCTCATTCTTGACCCAACCTAACTGATCACCATACTTAACTTGGGACCAATCGTCTCCAGCTTTAACTAATTCTAAAATTTGACCATCCAAAACTTCAAACAATTCGCTGTAAGCTTCACTGTCACCAGAATAGGCTTTGGTTGTGATCTCCGTAACTACCACCCTTGCTTTAGCTTTGTGTTCATATGCCATCCAAGCAAGATTGATACTAGAGATAGCTAAACAAAAAATCACCAAAAACTTAAGACTTGAATTAAATTTAAGTTTGTTCTTAACTAAGTAAAGCAAATTAAAAACAAAAAATATCACTAAGGATTCAAACAAACTCAAACCATTGTAGGCAAGCATCGGATCTTGTTTGAGTTGAATTTCATTAAGCACAATCGATAGATTAGTATTAGCTTCCTTACTACGTGGCAAAAATTTCTTAGCTTGGTAATAATGTTGAATCGCAGGTCCGTAATTCTCAAGCTGGTACTCACTATTCGCTAGATTAATCAATAGTAGTGGATTATGAGGCTCCTCTTTGACTAACTGCTGATAGCTATGCTGCGCCAACGCAAAGTCTGAATTTAAATATGCTTGGTTAGCTGCTTCCAGCTCAGCTTTATTTAGCATGTGCCAGCTCCTTCATTAACTCTAACGCTTGTTTACGAAAATATTCCAGCTGCTCACTGCTAGCATTATCAGCTTGCATAGAATAGTTGACTCTATCACTCTCTTCAAAGAACTTAACAAGCTTAGTTTCCAGTTCCTGGTTTTGCTTAACCCGCTGAGCTACTTCACGTAATAATTTAGAAATCTCAGCAACTTCATCTGCAGCTTTCATCTTCTTAACATAGGCACCGATACTTTGATTAGCCTCTTGCTCCGGTAAAGCAAAGCCTTGTAAATAACGCCAAGCTTTGACACAAAAAGCAAGAAAGTTAATCAAAATGATTGCTAGTATCAAATCACGATTACGTACTGGCTGTTTGGTATAAGTCAAAATTGAAGCACTTGGAATACTGAGGATAGTTTCATTAGGCTCCTTGACCGGCGCGCGCTCAGACTGAGCAGCTGGAGGGCCGGCTGGCACAGCCAGATTGGGGTTTGGCATCACATCGAGCTGGAATTTATTCTTGCCGTGAGTTTCATATTTATTGGTCTTAGGGTTGAAACTTACTAATGGTTTGGTTTTGATAGAGATCTTACCCTTGTCCTTGCGTGGAATGATTGCAGTAGTCTTGGTTGCCTCAAAGTAACGATGCCGGTCTTCTATTGCTGTAACCACGTTCTCCTTATCACCGAACAAACTATAGAGCTTAGATTCTTGAACTAATTCTGGGCTTAAAGTTGCCACATTACCGTCACCATTGATTCTAGTCTCAAGACTGACTGCCTCTCCAGAGAGCATCGCCTCATCTTTCAGTTCATGTACTACTGCAAGTTCCCCAACATAACCAGTAAATTCTTTAGGGGCGCCAGCTGGAAGCTCTTGCACTTGCAAAACTAATTCTGGTATCAGTAAATCCCGCTCACGCTCCACCATAAATGGATTCATGAAGCGAAACGGATCAAGCTGCATTTGCTTTCTATCTTCAAGCACAATTGCACTAATAGAACTGGCTGGAATAGCAGTCTCACCAGCTTTGACTGGGAAGAGCACAAAACTAAATTCATAGACAAAGAATTCAAAACCATCAATAGTCTCCTTGTATTCAAGTGCCTTGTCATCACGCTCAAGAATAAAGTCATCTAATTGCAAGGGCTCCATATTGAGACTACGTAAATTACCACGATGATAGACCTTGAGTCTCAAGCTAATTTGTTCATTTGGATAAGGCTTAGTGTCACTGAGCTCAAACCTTGCAAAGACATCTTCTTTTGGTTGTGCAATTGGCTTACGGACTGGTGCTGAATTCTTTGGAGCTCGGCGAATCTTTGGCAGACTTGGTTTTGGCTTAGTAGCTTTGGCAGGACCAACCTGGATAGTCAAAGGATCAGTGGTATGAGTGATGGGACCTGCTCTAACAATGACACTTGGCAAGACCATGCTTCCCTCGTGTTTAGGTTTAATCACATACTTATAAGTGATCGACTTATCAGACTTACCATTAATCAACCTGAAACTTTTAGAGCTTGAAGTTGCAGTGACGGTATAGTCTGGGCTACCACGACGAAAATCAACCATATCTGGGTCAAGGTTGTGAACTGCAACTGTCAAAGTAAGGACTTCATTCATTGCAATCGCTCTACGGTCAACCGAAGCTTCAATTTTAGTCACAGCAGCAGAGGCTGAACTAACAGCCACGAGCAAAAATAGAAGCAAATAAGCTTTAACTTGGCGCATTCAATTTTTCGAGCATCGACGTTGTGGATTTGTCCTCCACTAAATCAATAAACTCTATTCTAGCGCCAATTTCTTGACTTGCCTTGAATTCAGGTAGAGTTTTGGCCTGGTAATCGGCGCCCTTGGTGTAAATATCTGGGTGAGCAGTTTTAAGAAAATTACTGGCTTCAAGCTCATCAAAGATCACCACATAGTCAACGGGTTTAAGTCCCGCCAGCATCACTGCTCTATCCTCTTGATTATTGATTGGACGATCCGGACCCTTGAGCTGACGCACACTCTGATCTGAGTTCAAGCCTACAATCAAGACATCACCAAGCGCGCGCGAGGCAGTAAGATACTCAAGATGCCCACGATGCAAAATATCAAAACAACCATTGGTTGCCACCACTTGTTTACCTTGAGCTTGCAAACGCTCGACTAAGGATTTAATTTCTTCTATCTTTATTACATTCATAATTTAAATCAGATTTGCTTCAAAATGTTCAAGAGCAAGGCTTGCGAAATGAGGAGGAGTGGTAAGTTTGCTGAACGCAAATGGCATGACGACGAATGAGCGTAACACAGCTATTGGGCATTTGGGAGCAAATCTGGGAAGCAGGTCTCTAATTGACATTGGTTAGGTAAAGGGCACTCGCTACTAGATTTCATTTTAGCCCATTCTTTGCGAAAACACTCTCGTGCTTGCACATAATCATAGCCAAGTTCAAAAACTTCAGCTTCACTGCGCCCATGCATTTGAGCTAAAGCTTTGAGAGAATAAAATTCTTCAGCATAACCAAGTGCTAGATTCATATTGAGCATACGCCTGCATACAGGCAAACCTGTGCTTGCACAAGTTTCAATATGACTATGCTCACTCATAAAACTATGCTGCCGTCGACTCAGAGAACTTGTAGATAGCTTCAAGAATCGGCTTAGGAGGTTCTGGATCTTCTTTAGTATCTTCCTTGATTTGCTTGGCGATACGTGCAAGATCTTTGGTTAATTCGTAAATATTAGGCTCCTGGTCAGTTAGGTCACTGAGCTTTCTGTGGATTTCGTGATGACTATCGTCTTTTTTGGTCATGACTGGTTATTGTAACATATTTAATTGTTAATTTTGATATATGTATTGACCAATACTTGCGTGTTATTATTTGACACATGGGAATAGACATAAGTAGAAGAGATTTATTAACTATAGCAACGGGTTATCTAGGAGGAGCTGCAGTAGGTCAAGTTTTTCTGAAATCTCCTGATTCCAAGCCAGCAGAACCAAAGGAAGATCAAACTCAAAAACCAAAAACAGAGCCACAAGGAAATGAAGCTCGAGCTTCAGATAAAGCAGAAAAAGCTCCGGCGCAATCTGAAACACAGCGCAGCTTTCTATCAGCTTTAATGGAACCAGAATCTGTTATTGGTGGTATCACAGGTATCTTTTTGGTACACAATATTCTTACTGATATAAATGATGAACTAGATGGACTGAGAACAGCAGTCAAAAAACTGAAAAAGAAATTAGAAGATGGCTTAAAGGAAAATGAAGAAAAAGCACTAGATTTATTTGGTCAACTAGAACGGCGAATAAATTCATTAAATGAAAGCTGGGAAGCAAGCTTCCAAAGAATGGATCAAATAATCACAGAGCATAGTCAAACCATTGATCAAAAAATGACTCAGCATACAGCGAATACAGCAAGCACTTTAGCTAGCTACCTGGAAAATGAAGGAATAGTTGAACAATTAACTGGATTAAGAGACAAGATCGCAGAGATAAATGAAGCTGTATCTATGTTAGATACCCACAATACTGAAGAACTTGCTGCGGCTCTAGCTCAAGTTAAAGCTGTAGAAGAGCAAGTTCAAGCAGTAAACGATAAATTCAATAGCATTGGTCTTGCATTTTTAGGCGCTGAGCCGCAAGATGCCGCAGCTACACCAGCAGAGCAAAACACTACTCTAGCAAAGCAAAGTCTTAAAGAAGCTTTATATGAATTGGTAGAAGATGGCAGTTTTGCAGAAATTGGTGACTTTGTCAAAGCTAATCTTACTGAGATCCTGAGTAGTGAGAACCCAGTTAGCTACTTCCAAATTATTGGAGATAGAGTTAGTGTCAACAGCCCGATCGAGAAGCAAGATTATTTTAGTGAGATCCTTGCCCCTGTATTGATGGAACTAGCCAAAGATGTAGAGAATAATGGTAGTCCTAATGCTTATGAATTACTGTACAGTATCGCGGAAACTAAAATAGAAGTCTTTGAAGCACTTGATATTGACTACACTATTGCAAACACAAAAGAATTTAGCCAAACTCTTTTAGGCATAATGATCAATGAACCTGATATACCATCAAAATTTAGAGAAGAAGTTGAAGCAATCGCTAAGCCTTTCGATGAGGATATTTTTGTTAATGGTGATCATAATGAGGTTCTACTAGAATTTAATGAAGGGCCTCATGGGCAACAGGCCTTTGAAGAAAGCTTTGTGAGGCTCATTGATTTCTTGGAGTTAAATCAAGAAATTTCAGATACAGTCCAGCTTGCTCCATTAGTCTTTGCATTGAAATCCTTAGACTTTCAGGACATGAATATAAATTGCTTACAAGCTTTTGCTAGATATTTATCTATCATTTCAGACATAGAAGTGGATGACTTAATTGAAGCCTACGGACAAGACACTAGAGAAGTACTCAGCTGTCTTACTACAAGAGAAGCTTAACTAAACAGCAACTAGATCACTGATCATTTCTTCAACTTCTAGATCAATCAAAAGATCTACAGAGCTTACTGCTTCCTCGCCAGCTAGCTCCACCAAAACCCGTCGATTAGAGTTGTACTTCAGTTCATTGAGCCTAGCCCGGCGTTCAAGATCGCGCACCACCATGCGAGTGAAGAAGATCGAATCCTGATGACTATTAGCTAGAGCTTCAGCAGCATCAAGCCGAGCTGGCTGCAGATCAAACTTGAGCATTGCCTGCTGCACCTTGGCATCCTTGTAGTCATGATAGGAATTGCGCAGACGTTCAGCTACTTCATCAACCATCATGAACAAAACAATCAGATCAGTCTTAGTAATCTGCCGGCCGCGCTCACGCCCATTATGAGTTGAATTCACCACATCACCAATTACTCTAGCTCCCACCATAGAGCCACCACTGACTAATGAATTATTAGCAACTGCAGATACTGCATAAAACGGCACGAACAAAGCTCGTGATAGCACCTGCATCACGGCGTTGTTTTCTTCTGTCTCGTTAGGATTATTAGAAAGTGATTTGATAATGAACTGGATGGTTCGATTGCGCGCTAGAGTCGAGCGCCATAATTCCAGTAATTGTTGTTTCTCATTTTGATTGAAGAAGTTTTCTTTATTGAGAGCTTCTTCTTCAGTATCGATACTTGGATATATAAAGTCCAAAGCCTTGGCTTCGTTGGCTTTAAGCTCCGCTCTCAGCCTGTCAATTTCAGACATATCCTTATCTTCATCTAACTTAATTGCTTCTGGACTGGATTGCTTCGCGTTGCTCGCAATGACCGATTCTTCCTTAGCCTTCTTCTTGGCTAATTTGCGAGCTTCTTTTTCTTGACGCTTGCGTTCTTTAGCTGCTGCCTTGGCAACTTTCTTGGCTAGCTTCTCTGCTTTCTTCTGAGCTTTACGCTCTGCTTTGAGACGTAGCTTCTCTTCTTTGCGTTTTTGTTTTTGAATCTTTTTGAGTTCTTTTTGAGCAAGCTTAATATCGCTTGTTTGTTGCTCAACGGCTTGCTCTAATGCTTCAGTGTCTACCGCAAGTACTGGGCTCAAACCCGATACAAGCACTGTCATTGCGAGACAGAGTCGAAGCAATCTAATGCATAGATTCTTATACGTTTGAGAGCTCCCTGAGCGTGTACTGCAGTATTCCACCATTGCGATAATACTCTACTTCAATAGGCGTTTGCAATAAAACTTTTGCTGGAATTTCAACTGTAGAGCCATCATGCTTCCTAGCGCTAATCGAAATATCCTGATATGGCTTAAGATTATCATCCAAAGCTTCAATACTAAAGAATTCTGAACCGTCGAGTCCATTGTCATTAAGCACCTTACCCTTAACCTCGATAGGCAGTATGCCCATACCAATTAGATTAGATCTATGGATACGCTCAAATGATTCAGCCATCACAGCTTTAACCCCAAGTAACTTCTGTCCTTTGGCTGCCCAGTCACGCGAACTACCATTACCAAATAATTTTCCAGCAAATACCACATTAGACACACCATCGTCATGGTATTTACGCGAAGCTTCAAAGACTGACATCTCAGGCGCATCAGCAGTCGTCTTAGCACTGCCATTGAAATATTTTGTACGCGGACCGCTAGAGCCAGGTACTAATAAATTTGAGAGACGGATATTAGCAAAAGTACCACGAGTCATGACTCTATCATTACCACGACGCGAACCGTAGCTATTGAAGTCCTTGACCTCAATTCCACGCTCTTGTAAATACTTAGCAGCATCTGAATCTTTAGCAATACTACCAGCTGGTGAAATATGATCAGTAGTAATCGAATCACCAAGACTTAATAAAGTACGCGCATCTTTAATCGCTGCAATTCTATCGAGTGCCAGACCAAAGCCTTCAAAGTAAGGTGGTTTCTGAATATAGCTATTATTCTCATCCCAGTCATAAAGATCACCACTACCTGCTTCAATCGAGTTCCATAATTGAGTACCCTCTGAGACTCGAGAGTAGATATTCTCATAGATATCAGGGCTCATTACCTCGTCAATCACTGACATAATTTCAGCCTTGCTAGGCCAAATATCAGCGAGCATCACATCACCTTGAATTGGTTCAGACTTAGGATCCCAATTCATATTACCCTTGAGTGCCATCGCCACAACTAGTGGAGGTGACATCAAGAAGTTAGCTTTAATATGAGGGCTGATTCTGCCGTCAAAGTTACGGTTACCAGAAAGCACACTCGCTAAAACTTTATCGGGATTAGAATTCACAACTTCCATCGCTGCATCCGACAGAGGTCCAGAGTTACCAATACAAGTAGTACAACCATAACCAACAATACTAAAACCAAGTTTCTCCAATGGCTCTAACAGATTAGCTTTGCGCAGGTATTCAGTTACTGCTTGCGAACCAGGACCGAGTGAAGTTTTAACTTTCGGTCCAACTGTTAACCCAGCATCGACTGCTTTCTTCGCTAATAATCCAGCACCAATAATTACAGCAGGGTTAGAGGTATTAGTACAACTAGTAATTGCTGCAATCACCACATCACCATGATTATTAGGATCATCACTCAACTCAAGTCCATGCTCAGAGCTTGGACGCTTGAGAGCTTCAGCAAATTTAGACTTGACCTCATAAAAATTGATTCTATCTTGTGGTCTTCTTGGACCAGAGATAGATGGCTTGATGTCACTCAAATCAATCTTGTGTAATTTAGTAAATGAATCAGGATTACAACTCAATCCCCAAGTGCCTTGTGCCTTGTGATAAGCCTCGACAGCATCAATTGCTTCTTGCTTTCTGCCAGTGCGCTTGAGGTAAGCAAGTACTTCTTCATCAACAGGGAACATACCAACTGTTGCACCATACTCTGGGCACATATTAGAAACTGTGGCGCGTTCTTCCAAAGTCAAAGATTTACAACCTTCACCAAAGAACTCAACTAATTTCCCTACTACATTAAGCCCTCTCAGGTACTCAGTAACATAGAGCGCCAGATCAGTAGCTGTAACTGCTGGGTCAAGCTCACCACTAAGCTCTACACCTATAACTTCAGGAGTAGGAATTGCAACAGGCTGACCTAACATCGCCGCTTCAGCCTCAAGTCCACCAACGCCAAATCCAAAGACCCCAAGTCCATCAATCATAGTTGTATGAGAGTCTGTCCCCACACAGCTATCAAACAATAGCTCTCCATCTCGCTCTATAACGACGTCAGCAAGGTATTCCATATTAACCTGGTGAATAATCCCAAATCCAGGGGGCACGATTCTAGTTTTGTCAAAAGCTTGCTGCGCCCACTTAAGAAATTTAAACCTCTCATTATTTCTTTCAAACTCTAACTTTTCATTTGTGTCCTTAGAATCAGATTGACCAAAAGAATCTACTTGCACTGAGTGGTCGATGACAAGATCAAGTGGTACTAGTGGATTGATTTTGTTTGGATCAAGTCCAACATCTTTTGCCGCATCTCGCATTGCCGCAAGATCGACAAACAAAGGGACACCGGTGAAGTCTTGCAGCACAACTCTAGCTGGCGAATATGGAACTTCACCTTGTTCAGGACTTTGAGGATTATATGCTGCCAATTGCTTGATACTCCCTTCCTGGATTTTCTTACCATCCAAGTTCCGCAACATACCTTCAAGTACAATCTTCAAACTTACCGGTAATTTACTTAGATCACCATATTTAGCCTCAGCTTTAGCAAGCGAATAATAATTAAAGTCCTTGCCGCCAACTGATAATTTCTCTACAAATTCTTCTTTCATACCTGATATTGTGCCACGGACTCTAAATATCCAAAATTTGTCAAGACGGGTACCTAAATCATGGATCTGCTATTATCTTAACCAGTGTCTTGCTTATCGAACAGACTCAAAACTTATTTTGGCAAGAGAATTTTTACGGCAAGTAAGTCATAAATAGCTACGCATATTGCTATTTGACCTAGGCTGCCCCTGGATAAGTTCTTTAGCTGGAACTAGATCAGCAAAGTAACGACTTTGAGAAAACTCCTCAGCCATATGTTTCTTACGCTCTCTAATTCTGTAACGATCTAAACCCATATTCTCAAGCCTTGGTCTTGAACGTCTAAACTTAACAGCTTGACGCTTAGAAGCATTCGCTGGAACCAACATTCTTAGCATGTGATTCTTCATCTCATTTGCATGAACCAAGCCATGAGTCGGCACTGCATCTAGCAAGCAATATATCCGTTCTTGTAGTCCTTTGGCTTGCCTATGACCAATATACAAACCAACTTGTTGCAGGAATCCGATAAAAGAAAGCACATTATATCGAAGATAAGCATCTTTTTCAGCTCCCTCATAGAGCTCACTAGCCTTAGTTGCAAACTGAATCAAGTTACTTAGTTCAAGCACAAAGTCTGTGGCATCTTGGTAAGCAGCTGTGTACTGCCCCATTGAATAAAAATCATCAGCCCCGTCTAGACACATCGCTACCAAGCGTGCAAGCTTAGCTGAATTGCTTTCATCTAATATTGAAGTCCTAAAAAATTCAACTGCGTCTGCCCTAGTGAAGTCCATCAAGTCATTTCCATTAATAAGATTTCTAGAAATTAAAGTCTCTCTCAAATCACGCAATAATACCCTTAGCGCATCAATTGCAGTCTGCATCAATTCATCACTCTCTCGATTAGATCCATAAAAAGACCTTGATAATGTGAAGCGTGACAGACTATTCGCTAGCATTTTGTTAAATTGTTCTCTACTCTTGCGCCGACCGAAATCTATGTCTCTAATATTGTCAGCGACTATATAGCTGCGATCATCGCCTCCTTCTGCGTGCAAGAATAATTCTCCCGATTCTCTAAAACTTGTCGGTAAAGCTAAACCAGATCTTCCAAGTTTCCTCAGGTCTTCCATTGGGTTAGCTTGAGAACCTGGATAGTAAAGCGACAATAATTTAGCTTCTTGCTGTAACCGAGCAAAATGAGACATCTGTGGTTTGACACAAATTGGCTCAGGACTAATTGTTCTCAACCTGCCAGTACTAGAGTGTTGCGCCTGAGCTGCAGCCTTGGTGAATAGCCGAGCACCCTCACGTGGAGTGTAAATTTGTAGCGTTCTAGGCACAAGGAAACATAATAGCACGCTGAATATTAGAACCTGTCTTGAAAGTTCAAGACAGGTTCTTAGGGATTTCCCGGATGGCCAATATAGAAACAGCGTAGTAAAATTTAGCCTGTGGTTGTCGAAGAGAAAGTAAAACTCTCAGATAAAGATTTGCAAGGCTTTGTGAGTCTCTTGCGTGACTCGACCGATTCGACTCTCAACTTAATGGGTCAGCAAATCAGCAAACTCGACGATCATAGTTTAGAAAATATTGAAGAAATAGTTAGTCAAAACGAGGACGAGGCACTAATTGATAATTGGTACCAGGCTAGCAAGGTTGCATTGCAAAACCAAATCCAAGACTGGAAGCGGGATGGCGACCTAGAGCAAGGTTTGTTTTTGATCTCACGTCTTCGCAACCCTGGACTCAATATTACTAAGTACCAAGAGCAACTCGATGATTATGCAAGGCGTGTTGCAGAGAAACTCAAAGCTAATAGCAGCGTCAACAAAATTATTTTCACAATCAACCAAGTACTTTTTAGAGAAGAAGGCTTCCGCGGTAACCAAGATGATTACTATGATCTGGACAATAACTTCCTGCACTCAGTACTTGATACCAAGCATGGTAATCCAATCATGCTCTCTTCAATCTATATCTTATTAGGGCGCAGACTAGGTTTGGATATCAAGAGTATCGGCACCCCTGGACATTTCATTGTGCAATTTGATGATCAATTTATTGATCCATTTTTCCAAGGTAAGCGCATCACCCGCCAAGAGTGTGTCCTGCGTGCACAAGAACTTAGCGTTTACTGGCGTGATGAATTTTTGGAACCAACCGATGATAGATTTATCATCTCTCGTTGCATCCGCAACATTATTGCTATCTACAAGAAGCAGAATGAATTCGACAAAGCAGCAGATGCTACTAATCTTCTTAAATTAGTCTAATGTCATCCTGAGGAACGCAGTGACCTAGGGATCTCACTGTCGAGTTGAATGAGATCCTTACGTCACTGCGTTCCTCAGGATGACACGGAGATAGACTTAATCTGCTGGGGATCATGCTCGGTCAACCACTTTAAAGCTAGCTCATAAGATTCATAAATCATTTGCTCGACTATATCTTTTTCTTTTTTGGGAAAAGTTGCAAGCACATAATCACTACGTCTATCCCCGCCAGGGTCTGGTCCGACACCAAGTTTAATACGATGAAATTTTTTAGTGCCACCTAAGCAAGCAATAATATCTTCGATTCCATGCTGCCCACCTGCTCCCCGGTCAAATGCCATGCGCAGCTTACCAGCATCAAGCGTGACATCATCTTGCACTACCAAAATATTTTCAGCTGGAATTTTATAAAACTTGGCTAGCTTCTGTACTGCCCGACCAGAATTGTTCATATAGGTAGTTGGCTTGACTAGGATTAATTTAAGGTCATTGTGAGCGTCAGCGAAGCAATCCAAAACTTCTCCCTCTTCATTCTTTTCCTTAGTTTTGATTTTGTAATTAACAGAAAGACTTGCACTAGCAAGCTCAGCTTCAAACTTAGATTCTTTCTTAAACTCTAAACCTGACTTGAAAGCAATTAAATCAAGCACTTCAAAACCAATATTATGCCGGGTGTTTTTATAATCCTTGCCAGGATTACCGAGTCCAACTATCAATTTGGTTTTAGCTTCTTTAGACATTGACATTCTTTAATCCTATTTTACGGACTTTCTTCCTAGCTAATATAAATAATGCCTTATAATGACGGAGATGCCAAGCAAAGAAATCGAGTTGACCATCTTGATGCCTTGTCTTGAAGAAACTGAAACCCTTGCTCATTGTATTAAGCAAGCGGATGCTGCTGTTCAAAAAGATAAACTCAATGCCGAAGTGCTTGTAGCAAATAATGGTGGCAAAGATGAGTGTTACCAAATAGCCAGTGAGCTAGCTGATGGGGTGGTCTTGGTAGAAGAGCGTGGTTATGGCAATGCTCTGCGCGCTGGCATTGAAGCAGCCCAAGGTAAGTATATATTTTTTGCAGATGCTGATGGTAGTTATGACTTTGGTCGGGCCAAAGACTTCTATGATCTAGCTAAGCAAGGCAATGATTTAGTAATTGGTTGTAGGTTAGCTGCTGGGGGAGGTACAATAGAGCCAGGAGCAATGCCGTTTTTACATCGCTGGCTTGGTAGTCCGTTTTTTTCATCCTTAATAAGATTACTGTTTGGAGCGCCTATCAATGATGTCCACTGCGGTATGCGTACAATCAAGAAATCCTTCTTTGAAGAGCTTGAGCTTAGTTCTCCAGGGATGGAATTTGCTTCAGAAATGATTATCAAAGCATCTCAGTTCCCTGATAAAATTGCCGAACTACCAATTACTTTATACCAAGACAAACGCGTCAACACCAGCCCTCACCTTAGAACCTTTGTTGATGGTTGGAGACATCTGATGACCTATATCAAATTTAAATTGAGAGGATTCTAGCTATGGGCATGCCTAATTTTCTATATATAGGACTCTCCAAATCAGCCTCGACCTATATCTACCAGATCTGCAAAGAACATCCAGAAATTTATATGCCTGTAATCAAAGACATTTTTTTCTTTGATAGAGAATATGAGCGCGGGCTAGATTGGTACCAAAGATTTTTTCAAACTGCTCCAGAACACAAAGCAGTGGGCGAGATCTCCCATGATTATCTCTTCCAGCCTGAAGCCTGCAAAAGAATCAAGCAGGATCTTCCTAATATCAAACTGATAGTCTGTATGAGAGAACCACTGGATTGGGTAGTTTCTAAGCAAGATAATGAAGAATGTAGACGCATGCTAGCTGCAAGCACTTGGCTTGAATTTGCTCAAGGCAAGTACGCAGCTCAAGAAATGCTACTTAGTCAAAACCTAGCAAGATATTTTGATAGTTTTGATCAAGAACAAATCTTAGTGCTCTTTTATGATGAACTCAAAGCCAATCCTCAGGCTTTCTGCCAAAAAATATATTCGTTCCTGGGAGTAGACCAAGAATTCAAAGCAGAGAGCTTAGAGAAAACTATTCTGCCAGCACAAAAACCAAGATTTAAATTATTTGCAGTATTAGCTCAAGCATTCTGTGACCTTTGCCGCTTTATGGGCTGGCAAAAATTACTAGGCTGGCTCAAAAATCAAGAAGAACTTGATGGACTAATTTTTGCCGACAAAACAGAGCAAGACCCGATACCGGTAAATGAAAGAGATGATTTAATTAACTATTATGCTAGTGAAGTGCTCGGTCTGCAGAATTTAAATTTAGAGCTACCAAGTTCTTGGTTAGAAATCTACCAAAGAAAGGAGGCAAAGTGAAACTATTAAAACGAATCAGTCTCTATCTAGCCTTTATATTGCCGGCACTAGGTTTATTGATCAGCCGACTCCGCAATCAAGAATTCAATTCAGACGAGTTTCAGCATACTTATTTAGCCTGGGCTAATCTTAATTATGATCAAATGCCGTACCGAGACCTGTGGGACAACCACGGCTCGCTCTATACCTTCAGCAATAGCCTATTGATGAAACTTGCGAACTTAAAAGCTGGTGTTGACACAATACTAGTAGAACGCTACTTCAATCTATTTATTTTTGTACTTGGTGCTCTGGTCTTGTTCGAACTATTTAGGCTTCTAACTAACAAGATTCACTATGCAGCCCTTGGTACCTGGCTCTTTGCTTTGACTAATTTTGCTACTTATACAATTCAGGTTAGACCTGATAATCTGCAATGTCTATTTCTGTACTTAGGCTTGCTATTAATCACCAAAGCTATCAAGAAAAATCAAAACCAATATGCATTCTTGGCTGGCATTAGTTTTGTATTGATGCTGATGACTAATGCAAAATCGATCTCAGCACTCTGTGGAGTGATTATAGCTCTGGTCCTCATAAAAATCATCGATAAACAAAGTACTAGTTTGTCAATCTTGTGGTCAGTCATACAAGGTCTGGCACTGGCTTTGCTTGCATTTGCAATCTTCTTTGCTTCTCAAGGGATGCTAGAGAACTACCTTATATATAGTATTTTGTACAACAAAGATTTGGTGCTGCATGATGTAGAACGTGTTGTTGGTACTGCCAAGGCTTATTACCTCAGACGGCATCAATGGTTTTTTGCAATCACTATTCCTGCACTAGGCTACTGGAGCTATAAGGGCTTAGGTAAGAAAATCGATACTGCCAAATTAGTCATCATAATTACCATAGTTATAGCTGCAATACCCCGAATCGTTTTTTCAAGTTTGTGGATGCAATATGACTTGCTCCTCATCCCACTAGCATCGTTTATCGCTAGTTGCTTCATAATTGAAGTTCTTGAGAAATACTTAGTTCCACATATCGCATCAACAAAACTTCAAATTGGACTCTTGGTCTACCTAGTAATATTAAGCTCCTCTTGGTATCAAGTATTCAAGCAAAGTAATCCACTCGAGCAATACCTGGCTAGTGTTGATGAGCGAGTTAATTTTCTAGTTGATAATTTAGCTGAAGAT
>JAPPOW010000189.1:16613-24409 GCA_028817775.1 Candidatus Melainabacteria bacterium
CTGAAGATGAACACGAGGAATATTTTGCTATGCCAATGTGTCTTGGGCGCGGCTTTGCAAGACAAGCCTCACCACTAATCCAAAAACATTATATATCTATGGGAGCCTTTGAAAAAATTTATGGTGAAGATCGGTTTGGCAAGCAATATATTGACTTACTCAACCGCAAGAAAGTCAAATATATCATTGGCTCAGCAAAAATATACAAACACCTCAGCTCAGTTGAGACAAGGAAATTTATAATAATGAATTACCACTATTCCGATTGTCTTTGGACTCGCCGGACTCCGTTCCCTAGTGTTAGAATCAAGCAATGAGCCTTGTCAAGCGAATCACTTTATATTTTTTAGTACTGATACCCGCGCTAGGTTTATTTGTAAACAATATACACAGCAAAAGATTTAACACAGATGAATTCCAACATACTCATCTTGCTTGGGCAGCAACTCACTTTGATAAACTACAATACCGCGATCTTTGGGATAACCATGGACCGCTCTATACAGTAGTCAATTCTATCTTCATTAAATCAGCCAATCTTGGTGCTGATGTGAGCACCTATCTTGCAGAGCGCTATCTCAACTTGCTAATTTTACTACTGGGCTTTCTGATACTCTTTGAGCTATTCCGTTCTGTGACTGGCAAATGGTACTTTGCCATACTGGGACCTTGGTTCTTTGTAACTAGTCAATTTTCAAGATTTGCAACCCAAGTCCGCCCAGACAACTTACAGTGTTTATTTTTCTACCTTGCTTTATTGCTGCTCGTCAAAGCCTTCCAAAAAGAAAATCACAAGCTTGCTTTTGCTAGTGGCTTATCCTTGGCGCTGATGCTAATGACTAATCTCAAATCGCTTAGCGCTCTAGCAGCTATCTTAGTTAGTCTTGTACTACTCAGTTTCATGAACAAAGAAAGCCAAGCTATGAGCTATCTACGCTCACTAGTTACTGGACTTGCCTTACTAGCCTCAGTATTCTTAATTGCATTAGTTGTCGGTGGCTTTATGCCAGGCTATATCAACGACAATATAATGTTTAATTTTGTGAGCATGCAAATGGTTGAAGAAGCTGCAGTGAAACAAATTAGCTTGCTTTATACCAAAAGACATCACTTACTGCTACCGCTACTGGGAATATCTCTTGGCTTCTGGCTATATAAGAATCTCAAATCCAAAACAATCAATCCAGCATGGTTTCTAGTCTTGGTCACAAGCAGTATCTTGGCTATATCAAGATTAAAGATTCACCTTTGGGGGCAATATGATTTACTCTTTATCCCGCTCCTGTGTTTTATTGCAAGCTGTTTCGTATTCTACTTGCTAGAAAAACTAATCCTCAGCAAAATCAACTCCCAAGTAATTAAATTACTCGTTATAAGTCCTATCTTCATTGGCTTTGTCTATGCTGGTTGGAAGAAGGTTATTCACAATCCCAGACCTCTAGCTAGATATCACCAATTTATTAATGAACGTATCGCCAAAGTAACAGAGCTAGTGGGAGAGGACGGCCGGATTGAGAACTGTGGTCGTCATGTACCTGAATTAGGTTTCCTTGAGATTGCTTCCCGGCGAATCCACCAACATCCATTTATCATGGCAGCTCATGAAAAACTAAATTCAGAAGACTTACATGGAGCAAGCTATGTCAAACTACTTAAAGAAAGGAATGTCAAAGTCATTCTTGCTAGCAAAAATATATTTAAATTCTGCCACTCGCCAGAATTCCAAGACCACCTAGAACAAAACTATGTTTTGCATGATTATTTTTGGCTGTACTTGGGTGACAAATCTTAGCGGTCAACGTCTGGTAGGATGACGTCGAGGGACGAGAAAGTTGCCACTACATCAGAAATTGGTTGCCCTTCAACAAGCTCTGGCACAAAAGCTGTTGGAAACCAGCTTGGTGAGCGCCATTTGAGTCTATAAGGCACTTGAGTACCATCAGCAATTAGATGCACTCCAAGCTCACCACGCGGAGATTCAACACATTCATAAGATTCACCAGCTGGACATTTGAAGCCCGGCAGGATTTTCTTAGCCTTGAGTTCAGTATCCGCTTGTGCATGCTCGCCGCCTGGCAGTCCTCGCACTTTCTCAATTGCCTGCAGAATAATTTTGCAACTCTCGCGGATCTCATCAACACGACATTTGTAACGAGCAAATACATCACCGGCATCATGAGTGATTACATTAAAATCAAACTCTTCATATAATGAATATGGCTTGTCACGGCGGACGTCATAATTAACTCCAGAAGCGCGGATATTAGGACCGGTGAGACCAGCATCAAGACCTTTTTTCGGGTCAATTACGCCAATACCCTTGGTACGCACAGCAACAATTGGGTTATTAGTAACTATATCTTCGTACTCATCAGTGTAATGGAAGAGCTTGTCATTGATTAAGTTCTCAAGCTTAGCCAGCCAGCCCTCAGGCACATCCATATGTACTCCACCAATACGCATATAGTTAAACATCATCCGTTGACCAGAAACTTCTTCAAGCAGCGACAAGATTGACTCACGGTCACGGAAAGCATAGAAAGGGAAACCCATCATTGCTCCAAGGTCAAGCATAAAGATCCCTAGTGATAATTGATGCGAACAGATACGGTTGAGTTCTGCCATGATGACACGCAAATATTCGGCACGTTGCGGCACTTGCAGCTCAGCAATTTTCTCAACTGCCAAAACATAGGCATGTGAGTCAGACATACCAGCAAGGTAATCAACACGATCAACCAGAGCTTGGTATTGTACGTAGTTACGGTTTTGAGCTAACCACTCCATACCGCGGTGCAAGTAACCAATAACCGGCTCACACTTAGTAATCATTTCACCACTAGTAGTAATAATTAATCGAAGTACACCGTGAGTGGAAGGGTGTTGAGGCCCCATATTGATAACCAGCTCTTCGGTTTTGAGTCCAGTACTTATATCTGCATCTTTAATAGCCATCCTCACCATGATACTATTAAATTCAAGCGTGAGCAATTCAGTGACTCTCGGTCATTGCGAGGCATAAAATGCCGAAGCAATCCAGAAAAATAGATTGCTTCACTGCCTTCACAATGACAGTTACACGAGATAAAACCACAGCCCAGCAGCGCTTCCAGGATTTTCCTGGCTCCTCAATTGACTTGATAGCTGCCCCTTGGGGTTTTGGTGGCACTGACAACCTGGCTCAAGAGGGCGCGCACGCTTTATTAGCAGATCAAGAATTGGTCAAACAACTTGAAGCAGTTGGCTCCAAAGTCCAGGAGATTCATCCTCCTTCACTTGGTCCCTTTGAAATTCAAGAAGAAGCTGATCGCGTCCGCAATATTGAAGCGGTGCTGACAGTTAATAATTGGCTAGCTGATGAAGTTAAAGTTTCACTCAAGAAAGAACATATCCCCATAGTTCTAGGTGGCGACGGTTCACTTTGCTTGGGGACCATTGCTGGTTCACTTGAGCACTGGCAGAACAAAAAATTTGGTGTGATCTGGTTGAGTAATCATTTGTGTAATAGTTCTCCGCGAGTAACCAAGAGTTGGAACGCTAATCGTATGGTCTTGACCGCACTAACTTTTGACACCAAAGCCAAACATGATGACTTTATTGCATTGATGAATTTCCGTGATCATCAAGCACCAATGATGAACAAGGCAGACTTTGTGCATATCGGCATCAATCACAAATCGGCACGCGATAATGTTAATCATAAGTTCTTTACTATGGAAGAAGTCGATGAACTTGGAGTACGCAGTGTAATTAACCAAGCAATTGAGCACTTTGCTGATTATGACAAAGTGCATCTAATACTTGACGTCAACGCTTTTGACTTGGGGGCTGTCAGTAATTATTCACTTGGACAATTAAATTATCGTGAAGCGATGACAATTGCTCGTGAGCTAGATCTCAATCTACGCCGTCAAGGCAAACTCAGTTCTATTGATGTAGTGGAGCATTGTCCGAGCCGTGAAGCCTGGGACAAAAAGGGTGAAGCTGCTGAATGGGTAATGGATTTTCTTACTAATATTTTTGGGGAGAATATTTTTAATGCGGCTAGGAAATATTAGGAAGAGCAGATCTCAAGTTTGCCCTGTTCAAATAAAGCATCAACAAATTCAAACATTGTCATTTGTTCAAGATCTTTGGTTAGGATTATAGGTCCCATATCCATGAAATACTCTCCCCAAGATTTGTTCAATGTAGTTATTAAATCCCTATCAGATGAAGCGTTCAAGCCAACCAAACCAGCAAAAGAAACTCTAGCTAGTTTTGTAGCTTCATGTACAATGCCATGATCCGAATTAACGGATGACTTAAAAATCAACCCATGCCTCCTTAATCTCTCTCTAAGCACGGCATGACGTAGAAAACTAAAACTCGTAGACTTAAAACGGATCTTATCCCAATTTTTGCCCTGCTCCTTAAATTTAATCTGAAGCGGTACCAGTACATGTGCAGAACTACGACGTTTAAGTGATAGTAAAATATCAAATTTTAAAGCGTCAAAATTGCCACGCATTTGAGGCATATACAATGCATCAATTTGATGAGGAACCAATTCTAGTAAACTCTGTGCCAGACTAATTTCATATAGACGCCCCTTTAAATTTCCTACAACGCCAGGTTGCAGGTGTTTGGATAGCTCATCAACTATAGAGTCGAAGTCTTCTCTTGCGAAAACCATCTCCTTTATCAATTGGGCAATTTGAGGATTTGAATATCGATTTAGAGCTGGTAACAGAACCTTATCAAACAAACTTGATAATTCATGCTGATTAGTTATTCTTGCAACATACCTAGTACATAGGTCCTTATCTTTCTTTTGAAAGCTGTCAATTAGTCGTAAATTAATGACAATTTGATCCAGTGGCACCAAGATAATAGTAGCACCAAAAGCTGTCATTTTTCTTGATCATAACCGCTTCATAACCTAAATCTGCTTCAATAATTACGTGAAACAGGTCAATCACCAACAAGTAATAAGTGAACTAAGTGTAGAAGAGAAAATAGGCCGCGAGCAGCAGCTAGCTAGTCAATTGCCTCTTCTTAGGGATCAATTAGCAACAATCCGTAAAAACGGACCAGTCAACGGTATTGGCGAGGAAGACCTAGTAGCTCTTATCAACCAACACGAAGCTGGTGTTGCTGAATTAAGCGATTTAATCGACCAGGATATCAACCCTGAAACCCTCAAAGGACAAGCTGTAAGCAGCGCCAAAGTAAAGGATTATTTAGCGAGACAAGGTAAGATTCACCACAGAGCTGAAGTGAGCTCTAGACCTTCAGTAGATGGTTTAAGTCAGCGTGAACTTCAGCAAATTAAGTCAATGAATGAATCTGTAGCACCAGAATTTTTCACTCAAAACAGACTTCAATATCCAACTTTTCAGAGCTATCTAGATGATACGGCAGAGCAAAAAGCCGGTCTAGCTAGGCTAATCAGCAAGTCTTAAGAGCCTACTAGCTCGGAGCTAGTACAAGTTTAGAAACTTAAAGAAAAGCTTGACATTTATATATGCAAAATGCTAGGATTTGACATGTCAATACATGAATATCAGGCATATATAAATGAACGCCCCTATTACTAGCAACAGCGCAATTGATGAGACCACAGTGACTTCACCTAGTCAAGGCAAATTTGCCAAGGCCAAGCTGAACCCAAATGCTGGTCTAGATGGAGTGCGTGAAGCACAAAACCCTAGTATTGCTGAAGAAAGCCAGCAGGCCTTTATTGAACCAGCTGACATGATCACCGAGCAAGAACATGAAGTCGAGCTCGATCATGACCTGCGCAACACAGATGAATTTACCCCCCTTGATCCTAAACGTGATCGCAACAAGGAGAAAAACCAAGGACAACAGCGCCGCAGGCAACGTCGCATCGGCAAGAGACGCCGCGTAGGTGCACTCGAGGATGATTACACCGAAGATGATGTCATGGGTTTCATGGGTTTCCTCGACCAACTCTGGCAAAGACTCACTGAACTTGTCGAGGATGTTGCCGAAGAGTTTGACAATTGGAATAAGTGGTTCAAAAAAGAGAAACTCAAACCACCAGCTCCAGACCGTTCTCGAGTAACTTATATACGTGATGAATATCAAGCTAATCGCAGCCCACATTTGTGGAAATCAAACCCTGATCGTAAGTGGATCTTAGCCTTTGGTCACAACAAAATCAATAATATAGTAAGCTCCATTCTTTATAAATATCAGAACGAAACTATTTCTAAGGACGCCTAGTGTCATCCTGAGGAGCGTCAGTGACGTCAGGATCCCCTTAATTTTTGGCAACGACCCGGTTAGTTTTGTGCTCTTGTTTAGGACGAGCAATTGCCAAGGTATCAGCAGGTACATCTTTAGTTACCACCGAACCAGCAGCAATCATACTAGCTTCACCAATCTCAATCGGTGAAACTAATACAGAGTTAGCTCCAGTAGAAGCGTTAGCATTAATAGTAGTTTCGTACTTGTCACCAGTGCGGTGATCGTAGTTGGCAACTACTGTACCAGCACCAATATTGACACCGGTTTTGAGTTTGGCATCACCGATATAGCTCAAGTGAGCAGCGGCACAATCATCAGCAAGCGCTGAATTTTTGACTTCTACAAAACTACCGATGCGTACGTTCTCATTGATATCAGAACCATCACGAATATGAGCAAACGGTCCAATGTTAGCCTTAGCTCCAAGTGAACTACGTGAGATATGCGATTGAATGACAGTAGAATTCTCACCAATTTCAGCAGGACCAAAAATACTAGTGTTAGGACCGATAGTCGAACCACGTCCGATTACCACACGGCGTTGGATATAAGTGTTGGGCAAGATCACAGTATCTGGACCGATATCAGCATCCGGACTAATAAAAGTAGTGGCTGGGTCAACGATGGTGACACCGTTTTGCATTAATTCATGCAAGTTAGCTTCGTTTTGTAATTTCCATACTAAAGAAAGATCTTCCCGGTTATTAACTCCAAGCACTTCATAAGGATTAGCTAAGTTGAAACTTGCAATCTCATGTCCTTGCGAGTAAGCCCAAGCAACCAGATCAGTAAGATAGTATTCTTCTTGAGCGTTGTCATTACCAAGCTTGCTCAAACCTTCCTTGATAGTGCTCCACTCAAAACAATAGACACCCGCATTGACTTCCTTGATTTGACGCTCTGCTTCACTGCAATCCTTATCTTCTTTGATTGCAAGTATGCGCCCATCTTTACGGATGATACGACCGTAGCCATCAGGATGTTCTAGATTACAGCTAAGAAAACTCATATCCAAAATATTGTCCTGGTGAAATTTAACCAACTGGTTGAGGGTTTCTGCTCTAATCAAAGGCGAGTCACCATTAATTATCAGCACCGTACCGTCATAATCGTCTAGATGATCTTCAACCTGGCGCACCGCATGGCCAGTACCCAATTGCTCCTCTTGCAGTACTGTTGTGACGGGATAAGCATGAAGAAAACTTTCCACAGCCTCATATTGATGCCCGCAAACAACAATTATCTCCTCAGAAGCGACCTCAGCCAAGCTCTCCAAAACCCAAGAAAGTATTGGTTTATCAAAGATTCGGTGCAAGACTTTAACCTTCTCGGACTTAAGCCGAGAGCCCATTCCTGCAGCTAGCACAAGGGTTTTGACCATGTTGCCAATCTTAGCATTTCCCACCCATGCCTTGCCCCTTACCACTTTTCAGGATAATATTCGTGTGACTATATAAGCTGAGCTTTGTATACTTTTGATCGAGTGATATTATCCTGAAAAGTGGTAAGGGGCAAGGCATGGGTGGCTATTTATAATTTAT
>JAPPOW010000059.1 GCA_028817775.1 Candidatus Melainabacteria bacterium
GAAAATAATTAAACACTGTTTAATTATTTGATTTATTAAATACACTTCTCCACTCTCACTTTTCTATAGAAGTAGAAGCTTATTGGCATGAGCATTGCGTCAAGACACAGTTGCGGAGATCAATCTCCACATTCAAACAAATGATCTAATACTAGGTGACCAGGGGCAGGTCTCCAGAATTCCAGATTTAAGTGAGTTATCTGAGGTTGTAGCGAGATGGCGCGCCCTGTAGGACTCGAACCCACGACATCAGGTGTTGGAGACCTGCGTTCTACCAACTGAACTAAGGACGCATTGATAATCCCTCAGTAAGCTAATAATCTAGCATATTTAAGTTGTTTTTGATTTCCTTAGCTTTATTTTTACAAACTTTAGCTTTTTGAGCATAATCCTTCCACTTAGAAAAAATAGCAAGAATCGCTTCAATATATTCCTCGGCTTTTTTGATATAGAACTGCTTTGCATAGACCATTAAATCCTCGCGCCTAATATCAGTAGACTTAGCATTAATCAAAAGATTATGCTCCTTGAGCCAATGATGTTTTGGATTAAAAGCATAAGTCAAATCATAGGCAGGAGCAAGCCGCCACCTTGCATCCCGATCCATCAAAAAAGAAAAATTTTTAGTGTGATCATCATGATTGCGTCCCACCACATTAAAAACCATTAGTTTAAAAATTTGCTCTTTGTCTTGCATTGGAAGCTCTAACCTTTGAGCTAAACGAAACAAGAATTCATAAGAATAAACTCTTGGGCTATTGTAATCCAAATGAGCAAGAGCACAAAGAGTTTGCATGTGCAATTTACTACCATCAGCTTTCCTATCAAAGCGCTTAGTCAAGAAATGATTTCTACCCTGTTTTTCCAAAATAAGCGAATCACTCATCTCTATCCCAGAGTCTCTTGCCATTAGGTAATATGCATACTCAATATTGGTATAACCCTGAGGATCCAATAAAGCTTCATTACTAACACCATCTAGCTTAATAATGTAATTCTCAAAGCCTGGATTGTCGACCTGACCAGAACGAATCATTCCAGTCTCTGGGTTATAAGCGATGACAGCCTTTGCTCTAGCCCCACCTGCAGAAGATCCAATTTGAATAACCCGATTCACATCATCCTCATCTAGCTCAAACCCCAACCTTGATTGCAAAATCTTGGAAGATATATCCAAAAGTTGATCTATCTCCAAATCACCATTTTTACTTTTATTCTCTTGGTTGGGATAGAACTCTAATGCACCCATCGCCCTAGTACCCAGATAGGACAAGCGATCTAAACTATTAACCTGTCCTAGAGAAACTCCGCTCCTACTAAACCAAGCATCCATCATTCCTTGCCCATAACTATCAGGCAATGAATCAGCAAGCAAACCAGGCAAGCCATGATAAGTAGCTTGATTCAAATCAAAACTCCAAACCCTATCAGGCACCCGCGGCATGACTACTGGAGACAATTCATAACTCAAAGGAAAATCTTTTGAATACTCAAAATATACAAGGTTACTATCCTTATATGCAGCATAGGCTGCTACATCATCCCAAATTTTAATTTCAAGCTCATTAATCATCAACTGGCTCTCTTTCTCTCTTTGGAACCCCTTGCCTCAAAAAGTTCCTTCGGGCTAATTTCTTCTAATTGGAAAAAAGTATCAAGCTTATCAAGCTCAGAAAAGAAACGAACAATTCGAATAAAATTTTCTAGGCTTATCCCTTTCCCCTTTTCAATATTCCGAATAGTTCTCTCCGAAAGCGAAGTTTCTTGAGCCAAATCTTGCTGGGAAACATTTGCTCTTAGCCTTAGAGCCCGAACCCTCTGACCTAATTGCTCCAATATCTCATCATTACTTGACCAAATATCTATCTTGGCTTTCATGGAAGCATTATACCCCAAACCCAAGATTAACCAGCAATATTTTTCTGATTAATATCAAAATAGCACATTAACCGGCACAATAACCCCGATTAATCAAGCAACCTTAGATCAGATAAGGAGCCTGATTGCAAAACCCCAATCTCTGCATAAACTCTCAATTTATCCTTAGAATCAGCAATATCTGGATTACGCATATTGAGCCAACCAATCCTGTCCTCTTGGCTAAATTCCCCAGCACCACTTTCCATAGTCAAACGCTCAGGTCGATAACTAAAATTATCACCCTTAGTATCAAGCAGCGAATAATCATCACCACGTCTCAACTCAAGCACTACTTCACCAGTGACAGCTTTGGCTACCCATCTTTGTAAAGCTTCACGCAACATCATTGCCTGTGGATCAAACCAACGTCCTTCATAAAGTAAACGTCCAAGCTTACGCCCTAAGTTACGATAGTTATCAATCGTTTCTTCATTATGAATTGCAGAAACTACTCTTTCATAAGCTATATAAAGAAGTGCAATCCCAGGTGCTTCATAAATCCCACGTGACTTGGCTTCAATAATTCGATTTTCAATTTGATCAGACATACCAAGTCCATGGCGCCCACCAATCTTGTTAGCCTCAAGTACCAATTCAACTTGATCATCATAAGCTTTGCCATTAATTGCAACTGGCAAGCCTTGTTCAAAACGAATACTAATTTCTTCAGGCTCGATTTCAACAGCAGGATCCCAGAACCTAGTTCCCATAATCGGTTCAACAATTCTAATATTAGACGAAAGCTCTTCCAAATCTTTAGCTTCATGGCTTGCTCCCCAAATATTAGAGTCAGTAGAGTAAGCTTTCTCTTCAGACATCTTATAATCAAAACCACGCTTAGTCAGCCATTGGCTCATCTCAGCACGCCCACCAAGTTCGTTAATGAAATCAGCATCAAGCCAAGGTTTATAAATTCTTAGAGCACCATGGACCATGCGACCATAACGATAGAATCTTTCAATATCGTTACCCTTGTAAGTTGAACCATCACCCCAAATATCAACTCCATCTTTAAGCATCTCAGTTACTAGCATGGTTCCAGTCACTGCTCTACCAATTGGAGTGGTGTTGAAATAAACTTTGCCGGCTGTAGAAATATGAAAAGCCCCACAACTCAGTGCAACTAATCCTTCTTTAACCAGTGCCGCACGGCAATCAATCAAGCGCGCAGCTTCGGCTCCATACTCCAAAGCTTTACGTGGGATAGCTTCATAATCATCCTCATCAGGCTGACCCAGGTTTGCAGTATAAGCATATGGCACTGCTCCCTTCTCGCGAATCCAAGCAATCGCTGCTGAAGTATCTAAGCCTCCAGAGAAAGCTATTCCTAATTTTTCACCAAGGGGTAATTTTTTAAGTATGCTTGCCATTACCGAGCAATTCTACCATAACGATTTAGTCTTTAATCATAGGCATTATGTTCACTTTGTTCACTGCAGAATGGAGCCTACGGCTCCTGCATAGGGGCTACGCCCTGCCTCTTTGATTCATAACTATAGAAAGCAGCGAAGCATACAGCAGGCACGAAGTGCCATATGCAGTGAACATAGGCCATAAGTAATCGCTATGCGATTACTTATTTGCCACCAGCCAGAGCACCAAGTACATTACCAAGACCACCACCAGGAGCACCAGCGCCCATCATACCAGGAGCTCCGCCACCTGCCATTTGAGCAACCTTACCAAGACCATCCATAATGCCACCAAGCTTAGACTTTGGTTTTTCGTCCATTTCCATCACGTCATCTTTCCTTGAAGGACCTGTGATTCTGTTTTTGACAAATTGAAATCCTTTAACTCCAGTCACACCAATGATCGCCCACTTCACTAGCTTCCATAGTCCATGAAGGATTTTGTAGCCCACATAAGCACCAAGAGTTCCACCAACCCAAGGTTTGGCAGCTTCTGGTAAACGGTTAACTATTGGAAGAATATTAGCAATGCCAGTTGCAATCTTTTTTAAACCGCCCGGTTCTTTTGCAGTACGCACTTGATTCATAACCATATTTTGTGCAGCTTTGAATATAACTTTTTTGTCACCATTTTCATAACGCTCTTGATCTTCTGGAGACAGACTTGACTTAATTAATTTATCAAAGGTATCAATGAAATCATTTTCCAGAAACTCTGTATGCCCCAGTATCAACTTCTCAGCAACAAGGTCAGCTGTCAGACTAGTATGAGGATTGGCTTGCTTATAATAAGGGAAGAGTACTTTATTAACCAAAGTTTTCAACAAAGTATGTCCGTAAGGTAAAGCTTTCACCATAGAACAAAAATCTCTAATCCTATCTGTGATAGTAAGACGAATGACATCCTTAGCTTTCTCTTGAGCAGCATGGACACCAGTATCAAGTAAAACTTCACCACCTTTGCTTGCAACATTCATTCCAAGATTACCTGCTTGCTTACCAACACTGGCTAAAGTTGAACCAACTTTTCTAGTTAAAGAAGAATCATTTTCTGTGTTTTGCGACTGCGCTTCATTAGCATTGCTAGGCTGGCTAGCAACTTGGCCGGGACTATTGACAGTAGTATTGTTTACATTCTGCATTATCTAGCCCTTTAATCACTCAAGCTTCCGAACGCAGTAGTGTCATTACACATCTATATTGTATTAACCTTGAACCTGTATTGTCAAGTTTATTGAGAAATTAGTGGTAATTAGCTAATGAATTCACCTAGATTCCTTGGTTATTTTCAAGGCAAGCTTAACCGAGGCTTAATTTTGCCATGTAAGGATAGGTATATAACAAAGGGACTAAATGCAAGATTCTAGAATAAATCGAGACGCAAATGCGGCAAAAAGTCGTAATTGGAGAGAACGCAATGATCGAGTACAGCGATTCTTGTCTAGCCTTGATAACCAGTCGACTATCAATCATAGAAGAAGAGCCGGTGCTGGCAGAATCAATGATATAAACCCAAGAACAAGTTTCTCTGGGAGAGCAAGTGCTAACACTAACTTAAGAAGCACAGGCAGTAGAAGTTCTAGTTCAAATAATGAATCAAGTTCATCAGTTCGTAATCGTAGAATTGGGACAACTGGTTTTTCAAGCAATAAACAAACTAACGCCAAGAGATTAACTACCGCTGACTTTTTAAGAATGCAAGTAGACGGTGACCATAATGGTTCAATTAGTCTTGAAGAAATTTTACTCTATGTAATCGACCGCAAATCAAAGAACCAACAGATTCCACAAGCCATGTACTCAGTACATCGAAAGTTTGCTGATGTCGTTGAATCATTAGAACTAATTGATAATGATGAAAGTTTAGATATTGAAGATGGAGAAGCAGCCAGAGCAATCATCTCTCGTCGCGCTAATCAATTGGGTAATAGTCTAGATATGGAAGTAGTAGACTTTGTACTAAATTACCTCAATGACAATATTGATGGAATTGATGCTGCAGCTCAAACTATTGATACAAACCCAGATGGCGCAGTGTCCAATATCGAAGTTCTAACAGCATTACTTGCTGAACGCAGAGGGGAGCTTGATACCAGTGATCCAAATATAGATGCAGTACTAAGAACTAATGATAGTTACGATCAATTAGTTGCACTCGTGGCATCAATGTCTGGTGATTTTGATGGAGTAGTAAGCGATGAACAAGCTTTTGATATCATCCTAGCGCTTAGAGCAAGTAATCCAGGTGACACATTATTACAGCAAGCTTTATTCCTTGGCACCAATGACAACCTTGCTGAAATTGAAGCTTCTGTAGCAGTCTTTGATTCTCTAGCAGATGGTCAAATTAGTAATGAAGAATTTATTACAGTCATCAAGGAAATGAGAGCTGGCAATCTTAGTGAAGAAGATCACCAAATAGCAATGAATATACTTAGAGCAAGAGAGCCTTACGCTAGTATTCTCAATCTAATTGAAGCAATCGATACTGAAGTAGACGGTTCTATCTCTGATGATGAAGTTATTGATTTCACTTTAGCTAGCCTTAGAGGGGAGTTTGATTTAGATACAAGCTTAGTT
>JAPPOW010000175.1 GCA_028817775.1 Candidatus Melainabacteria bacterium
CTTTTTTAGAGGCTCCGTCTGAGGAGAACCGACGAGCAGCGCAGTCTGCGAGTGAGGTTTGACGCTAAAGGGAGAGAAAAAGAGCAAACCAAAATTTCACCACAGCTTTTCTGGGCGTTCAAGTAATAGCAATCCTGACGTCATCTGCAGCTACTCAGGTTGACACTCAAAATAACTAAGAATTAGCTTGAATCGTCTCAATAAAGGCTCTGGCATTCTCTACTGGTACCATCGGCAAAATCCCATGACCAAGGTTGGCAATATAACCTGGTTCATTACCAGCAAGCTCTAGCATACGCTTAGTTTCGTCAATAACTGATTGTTTCGTACCAAGTAATTTACAAGGATCAAAATTACCTTGGATAGCTATATTACGGTCAGCAACGAAGCTACGCACTTCAGCAAGATTGACTCGCCAGTCAACACTTAAACAATTAGCCCCTGATTGAAGCATATAGTCAAGGATATTCGCGACACCATTGACGTAGAGAGTGATACTAGCTTCTGGATACTTTTCTCTAATCTTAGCAATGATTTTTTGTTGGTAAGGCAAAGCAAACTCTTGATAGTCTTCTTGAGTCATCATACTTGCCCAAGTATCAAACAACTGCACAGCATCAGCTCCATGTTTAAGTTTCAAAATTAAGTAATCAGCGATAGTGTCACTAAGCTTCTGCAAGAGTTGATGCATCGCGTGAGGGTTCTGGTAACTCAAGGTTTTAATTGCAGCAAAATCCTTAGAACCGCCACCTTCAATCATATAGCTAGCTAAGGTCCACGGCGCGCCAGCAAAACCAAGTACCGGCACTTCATCTTTGACTCGTGATTTGATCTCGGTAATAGTTTCATAGACAAAGCTACAACTAGTCTCTAGTTCACTAGCATCCAAAGCTTTAAGAGCATCAACTTGTTCTGGAGTTCTAATTGGATCAGCAAACTTAGGTGAGCCTGTAGCAAAACTTACCGCTGAGCCCATTGGTTCCAGTGGAACCAAAATATCTGAGAACATAATGATGGCATCAACGCCAAGGATCTCGTAGGGCTGTACTGAAACTTCAGCAGCCTTGGGTGGGTTCTTACAAAGATCAAGAAAACTAAATTGTTTGCGTATTGCTTGATACTCAGGTAAATATCTACCAGCCTGGCGCATCATCCACACCGGTGGTCTATCAGTAGCTTCACAACGTAAAGCTTTGAGTATTCTGTCGTTCTTGATCTTTGTTGCAGTTGTCATATTAAGCACTATAATAGCACTCAAAAAAATAAGATCAACTAGGGTTTCAGAGCGATGTATAGAATTTGCTTAAAGGCAAGGCTTGTGAAGCCCAGTATGGGCGTGCCCGCTGTTGGCTGTAGCCAATAAGGGCTCACGTAACGCAGCCTTTAAGTAAATTATCACAGAGCCCCCACTATGCTTCGGCAATTAGCCCAAATGCTGAAATCAGTAGAATACAAAGAAATATGACTACATAGAAAACCACATTGTCAAAAAGAATATCAACGTCAGTTTTTTCTTTAGCTGGCACTTGCACCCTCCTTCTCTAATTCAGAAGCCACGCGATCTTGAAAATCACGCACTCTATCTTTAAAAGTTTCAACTTGTGGCTCAGACATCCATAAACCTTCGAGTCTATTTTTTGGCACTGTCTTCTTAATCACAGGTGGTCTCAAACCAAGTATGCGCTCACGGCAAAACTTATTGCCCTCACGGAAGTGGCAATCACCAATTTGACAGCCCATTGCAATCACCCCATCAGCGCCATCGTCAAATGCTGACTCAATCATTCTTGGCTGAATAATTCCTGAACAAGGCACCTGAACCACATAGGCATTATCAACACCCTTGAGATTAGCGCCATGAGAGCCTTCTAGCTCCTTATCAAGGTTGACACTTCTCTCACAGGCAATAACTACTACTTTCTTTTTATCGCTCATTAGGCAGCTGCCTCCAAATTAACTCTAATATCCTTCATGTAATCATGTGAAATATGCGCAGGTAACTCAATAGCGTCAAAGTTACAAGCTCCAACACATAGACCACACTCTGCACATCTTGCATCTATTACAACCGCAATCTCTTTGAACTTGGATCCGTCAGTACGTGGTGCCATATAGATTGCCTCATAAGGACAATCCACCGAACAAAGCTTGCAGCCTACACATTTATCCTTATCAACTGAAGCTGGCTCATCATCACGTGAATCAACAAAGTTCGGCAAGAAGATCACAAACAAAGTTGCCACTGTCAACGCGATCCAAGTCCAACCATAACCAATAGATTTCATCACTGGGAAGATCCAGAGATAGAACCAGTCCATATCGAAGTAAGTTGGGGTTTGGATCAATACCGCTTCTGGACCTGAAGTTGCAGGATAGATTCCTGAAACAAGTAGAACCAGACCACCTAGTAAGCAACCCAATGCCCAAGTAACGTTAACTACTGGTCTAGAGATACGCATATAGTGAATCCACAGCATTACCAGTAAAGCAAATGAAGTTCCTGTATGAATAAAGAAGGACATTGCCATGGTGTAATTACTGATGGCTTCATCATTAATAAAAGCATGAGCCCAAGAGTCACCCCAAATAGGGAAAGCTGCAAGGAAGTCTCTTGTCATCGTAACGATCTGATAAGAACGCTCATCCCAAACAAGGATATAACCAGAGATACCAATGAAGGTCATCATAAATACCAATGCAATTCCTGAGTACCAAGCAATGATTCTATACTCTCTATATCTATCTGTGAAATAAACTCTAACTGCATGCAAGATCACCGTGATCAACATAGCATCAGCAGCATAGCGGTGAATGCCACGAATCATATCTCCAAAAGGAATCTTTTGAGTAATGTACTCAACCGATTGGTAAGCTCCCTCTAGAGTTGGCATATAGTAAGCGAAGAGCAGCAAACCAGAGAGGAATAAAATCCACATGAAGAAGTTTGGCATCGCCCCATGGTAATAAAGTATATTTTGCTCAGAAGAGAAAATCTTATTAAGAAGATCTTCAATCCTGAGGAATACAACTTGACCAGCTCTAACTATTTTTGTGAACATTAATTAGTTACCTCATAAAACTCATCTGAACGTCTATTAGCAAACATGATGCTAATGCCTGTAAACATAAACGCAATACCTAAACACACAGCATACCAAACAGTACTGACTTTTGCTTGGCTAGCTGGATCAATGGTCAAACCCATAGGCTCGGTGACCATATTGATATATTTGATGTTCTGCACAGTGCCAGCATCAAAGTATGCAGGGTCAGCTCCCATCAATTCAAAATAGTGCATCAAAACAAACATCAGTCCAAAGACTCCAAGGTTTGCAAGTGCAATTAAAATCTGTAACGGTGTTAGATTTTTCATTTATTCCTCCTATTGTCATCCTGAGGCAAGGCAGTTGCCGTCAGGACCTCATCGCCAAAACGAGGGGATCCTGATCCTGACGCTTCGCTCAGGACAGGCTGTACGCCAGGTTTAGGACGACACATGACATAAAATTTTTCAAACGGAGCAAACTCAACTCTGATATTGTCCTTAGCGCGCTCCTCACTATAAATTCGATAAGCCATAAAGATCATTGAAGCCAAGAACATTAGTAACCACATTGTGTTCATCAGGTAGCCCTCTAATTCACTGCCTGACTGGAAGTATCTATAACCACCAAAAAACTGAGTGATTGAGTAAGTTGCAAGAATAAATCCAATCCAGTATGCCAACTACTTAGCCTCCTTGATCAATGCATTCTTGTTTTCCCACATGATAGTTGCAAGATGCAATGCTGTAAAACCACCATAGAAAATCCACATACGTCCCCATGCACCATCAGCGAAGAAAGTATCACCAAGCTGCTCCTCAAGTGGCAAACCAAAATATGGCACTGTATGAATTCTCAATAAATAGATAGCAAGGAAGATACCATGTACTAACATTAATCTCCATCTATCAATACCAGCGTATTGTTTTTGTGAGAAGTACAATCCAATAGCAAGCAAGATAGTAGTACCAGCAACCCAATAAGGTGGGTCAGTGTTGATATTTGCAATATTAAGGATGATCAGTACTGAGAATGCAATAGTACTAATTGCCCCCATAATCGTAGTCCACATGATCAGTGGTCTCTTGACGATGCTCTTCTCCTTACTTCTATCTAAGAATGGTAAGACTAGTACAGTTGCTGGTATTAGCATTGTAATAAAGGTTGCGAGTACCGGCTCAATATACTTATACATTTGGTAGAGAGCCAAGAAGTACCAATCAGAAAGAATAGGTAACGGAGTTACGGAAGGATTTGCTCTTCCACCCATCTCTGCTGGGAAAATAATTGCAGCTGCTGCAATCATAAATATAACTAAGAATCCCTCTCTCCACGGAAGATTAAACCTCTTCTTCTTGTTGCTATAGAAATAAAGTTCAACAATAATTAGTCCGATAGTTGAAAGTGCCATATGCATAGAGTAGAAACGAGTAATTGTCGCCTGACCAATAGCACTACCACCAAGCAAGATTTGTTGAGTAACCATTCCAAGGTTTAAGTTGACATATTGATTCAAAAGCTGCATATCCCAAAGCACTCCACCACCTTCTGCTGTAGGCACAGCAGGTAAGTTTGTTGGCACACCCCACTCAATCAACTTGTCAACAACTGTTGATCCCATGAAAGCAAGATTGAGACCAAATTGGTCCATATAACCAGGGAAAGTAGCAAATACTTTAGTCGCCCAGAATGCACGCTGGTTCCAAATTAATAAATAACCAGATAGTCCAGAATAAAACCCTAGTAGAAGCAGGAAGAAACAAATCCAGAGATTAAGTTCACGGTTGCCTTTGTAATCAGCACAGATGAACATACGGTACATCTTCAAAGTACACATAATGATAAAGGCATCTGCACCATACTTGTGCATACCACGAATCAAATCACCAAAAGGAATATTTTCCTGGATATTAATGATCGAATCATAAGCTTGCTCTGCTGTTGGAATGTAAAACGCTACCAGTACTGCACCTGTAACTATAGTGACAATCCAAGTGAGCCATTGAAGAGGGCCAAGTTTATACCAAACATTATCCTTCTGCTGATCCACAAAAGTTTCATCGAAGAAATCGATATTCTTCAATCTATCCATTACAGCTTTTTGTGCTTGTTCTAACATTAGGAAATACCTCCCGACTCAAGACTGCTGATCACAATCTGATTTGCTTGAAGTTCAAAATTGAACTTGAATGGTGACCTTGGAGCTGGACCTGAAACTACTTTGCCTCGTCCTTTGGTATCTTCCTGCATTGGGTCATAAACAGAAAGGTGGCAAGGACAAGCAAATACCTTTTGACCAGGGTTTGGAGTATAGTTGTAACCTTTGGCTACTTCTGCCTCATGCGGCACAAAGTTAAATACGCAGCCTAAGTGAGGACAAACTCTACTGAAGACCACAAAGTTCGGGCTACCATCAGCGCTTGGAGTTCTAACCACCGCACCAGGAATAGTTTTGATTTGCTCTCCAACCGAGGTGTACTCACGGTTGGCTTCTTGGAACATAAAATACTTGAATGACCAAGGCTCAGGGAAATCAGCAACATCAAACTTAACGATACGCACTGGCGCTGGCTTATCCGGCTGTTTGAACACTTCAGCAGTTGCCAGTGGACCAGAACTTGGTTTGAGGTATCTCACAAACGGAGAAATAAACAATGCCGTAATTCCACCAATAACTGGTAGTGCTAGCAAGGTTTTGATAAAATCTCTTCTTTCGAATTGCATCTCTAGTTTGATTCTCCTATAGATTTTTTGTACTCCTCAAGTCTTTGACGCCCTTTGT
>JAPPOW010000109.1 GCA_028817775.1 Candidatus Melainabacteria bacterium
TGAAGCAGTAGAAAAAGAAGCAACTAAAGCAAACCCTGTTGTCAGTATGCAAACAGGGAAGGGCGAAATCAAAATAGAATTATTCATGGACGATGCGCCAATCACTGATGGTAACTTCAAAGATTTGGTAGAGCGTAAGTTTTACGATGGATTGACTTTCCACAGATTAATTTCTGGTTTTGTAATTCAAGGTGGTTGCCCAAATGGTAATGGTACTGGTAACTTTGTTGATCCTAAAACTAAGAAACCAAGATATATTAAACATGAGTGGAGTGGCAAGCATAGTCACAACAAAGCGGGTATCGTAGCGATGGCAAGAACTGCTGATCCAAATTCAGCAAGCTCACAGTTCTTTATCGACTTAGCTCCATTGCCTTCACTTAACCCAGGTGGTGTTGATCCTTATGGTTACGCTGTCTTTGGTCAAGTAGTTAGCGGTATGGATGTAGTTAACACCATCATGAAAGAAAACCAAGCCCCATTCCCTGGTTCTGATGGGACAGCTAATCCAGTTAAAATTAAAGCTGCAACTATAATTTAACAAGCTTGTTTAATTAAATTTCTAAGACCAGTTTCTGCTTGTCTATGCAACGCAGTTAGCAGACGTTTAAGCTCGTTGAATGCTTTGTTAATATCCTGCGCCAGCCCAGTAGTATCGTCAGTAGTATCAATCAATCTAGCTGGAACGAAATCCCGAGTTAGCAAATTTGCAATTGCTTTACTGAAAGCACCTTTGTTTGCAAGCAATTCTTTTTCAGTATCAGCTTGCTTAGACTCTGGACCGAGAAAGCGATTTGTTCTTTGACAAACTTTATGAATTTTCTTAATCGCTTCACCAAGTTGGAAACTTGCAGTACCTGGACCATAAGAACCAATACTAGAGCAATCTACAGTTAGCATCCGTGCCTCTTGCGCTTGGGAAGATAAATGATCAAAATTGGCAACAGTCATATTTCAGATATTAGCATCACAGAAGCCCTAACTACAAGTAATACTAGTTAGGTGCTGTTAACAAAGTTCAAGAACAAGGCTTGCGAGCACAAAAAAGAATTGAAATTAGAGGCTGTGTGGCATTCACCCGAAGTTTGCTGTAGCAAATGAGGGCTCGCGTAACGCAGTTATTGGACTTTGTAAACAGTATAGTGAGCCAAGAAAGTTTTCCAAAATATAACGACATTCCGTCATCCTGAGGAGACCGTAGGTCGACGTCAGGATCCAGAAAAAGATCTAATTATAGACTGGATCCTGACAGTCGCTTTGCTCCCTCAGGATGACGAAGTTACGTTAATAATTCAGAAGACTATCTTGGATTACTATACCTAATTGCTACAATGATTGACATGTTTACTGGTTTAGTTGAAGAAGAAGGCACTATAGCAAAGCTTGAGCGAGAGGGCACTAACTTAAATATAGAAGTTAAAGCCCAGCAAGTACTTGATGATATGAAGCTTGGCGATAGTATCGCTATTGATGGGGTTTGCCAGACGGTTACTAAAATCAGTGCTGATAGTTTTTGGGTTACGGCAATTGATGAAACTCTTAAGCTTACTAATTTTAATGATTATGCCGAGGGCACAAAAGTAAACCTAGAGAGGTGTTTGCGCGCTCAAGATAGATTGGGTGGACACATTGTCCAAGGTCACGTCGATGCCGTCGCTCGCTTAGTTAGTATTGATTCAGTTGATGGTAGTTATGAAGTGGTGATTGAAGTGCCTGCTGAACTCAACCGCTATATCATTCACAAGGGCTCAATTGCCTTCAATGGTATTAGCCTTACTGTTGCAGCAATCGATGGCAATCAAGTTAAAGTTTGTATCATTCCTAAAACTTGGGAGATGACAAATCTATCAGACCTTAAACCAGGTTCTGCTATTAATTTAGAAGTAGACTTATTAGCTAAGTATCTTGAGAAGTTGGCGGTGCCTGCTTAAGATTTCTTGCCTAGAAGAAATTTGGTCATAGGCTCAATCCAGTTGAAAGGATCTCTAGTCATGACCACGATCGTGAATGCCATCATACAAACCCATCCAAGCATAACCAAAAAAGTCAGTATCTCTTCCATCTTTTCCTCTCCTTATACATTATATACCCCCAATAAAAGAAACAAAAGCCCAAAGTACCCCAGAAGATACAAAAGGGAACATTAGCATCCCAAAAATGAGCTTCATTGAGACACTCTCTGAGTACAGCTGTGCCAATAGGGACCTCTAGTGAAAGTCCAAATGTGAAACATAAGTATATTGGATAATCATCCATGCAAATAATTATGATGGAGTAAGATCCAAAATGAAAGGGGTCAAAAAACCTCTGAGAACTTATCATTGATCTCAATCACAGCAAGGCTTTCAAGCTCCAAAACCAAGCTTCGCAATTACGAAGTCTAAAGTCAAGGGGTCATTTTAGTGCCAGCAATATCTTCCCAAGCAACTTTGGCTTTAGCAAAATCAATCGGTCTAGGTTTTGGATTGATATTGTTACAGTACTTAAGCAAGAGCTGCCACAGATACTGACTGGCTTTGCCGTAGTAATTAGTACGCTTGCGAATGATGTCTAACTCCTTGACCAAAGTATTCTTGGCAGGGACTTTAACTAATTGTCCTTCAGCAAGTTCGCGTTTGATAATTTGTTTTGGCATGTAACCCCAGCCCAAACCATTAACTAGTAATTCTTTTTTGATCAAGAAATCAGTTATATGCCAAACATTTAAGTTCTCAACTTGTGAGCGTGGCATTTTTTTAGCAAGAGTGTTTCTACCACCAACTACTAAGTAAGTAAAATTATGCAAATCTTCCTCAGTCAAACCTGGATTAGTAGCCTGATGTCCAGCTGCTGCTACCGGCATAAACTCAACTTTATTCCACTTAAATCTTTCAGTTTGTTCTACTGGAGTTTTGTAGGAGCTGATTACGATATCAGCATCACCTGTTACTAATAATTCAGTAGGATCTTCGTAGGTTATAAACTTAAGCTCAATACTTGTTTGCGGGAACTCAGCATTGAATTCTTTAAATATCTCCATCAAAACTACAGTTGGCGTAATTGCTGAGGCTACAAAGTTAATCTTACTCTCCACCCCATCAGCTAATGAACTGCTAAAAGAACTTATTTCTCTATTGATTTTCTGTATAGCCAGGGCTTTGTTGTAAACCACCTTACCAGCCTCTGTAAGCACTGTTTTGTGCCCATCACGGTTCAAAATCTTGATTTGTAGGTCAGTTTCAATTTTTTTGATCGAATAACTAATAGAAGACTGGGCTTTATGCAGTTTTGCCCCGGCCGCTCTAAACGAACCAGTTTCTACAACCGCAATTAAGGTCTCAATTTCTTCGTGATTTAGTGACATTTCTCCGCCCAAGCCCCCACTCACTAGGTATAAAGACTAGGTATCGAGATTTTTGATCACCAATATCTAAAATCTCATCAAGAATTAGATCAAAATTCTGTATCAACTATATTTCTATAGTTATCAAGGGCGAGGACTGAATATTAATTAGTCGGGGTACTAATTATCAGTGGGCGGTGAGAAATGGAAGAAAAAACAGGACAAAATGTTGTCTTTGAACGTATTGAGTTCTTCAAAGACGATATATTAAGTGACCTCAATCCAAAAACAATCAAAGCAATACAAAACAAAATAGAGCGCTTCAAATCCTCATTTTTGATGGAAGATTTCTTGCGTATAGGTGATACGGCACCTGATTTTGAAATCACCAATGCAGAAGGCAAAAAAATCCGCCTTAGCAAGCTAGTACGCCAACAAAAAATAGTACTTAGTTTTGTGCGCGGCGCTTGGTGCCCGTACTGCTACCTTGAACTCAAGGCTTATCAAAAACTTTTACCTCAAATCGAAGCATTAGGAGCTGGGCTTCTCGTTATCTCCTCTGATAGACCAGACTATTGCATCGACACTATGACACGCCATGGTCTAGCTTTTGAGGTATTGAGTGACAAGGGAAATAAGGTAGCTCAGAAATACAAGCTTGTATATAAATCTGAGACTGATATTGATCTGTGGAACGAACTCGGCTTAATGAAAAGGGATATTACAGACGATGATTTAAGCTATGAGCTACCTATCCCTGCCACTTATATTATTGATGAAAATATGATCGTGCGCTATGCCTATGCTAACCCTGATTACAGAAGGCGCGCTAATCCAATAGACATAAAGAATATACTAGTAGGTCTCAAAGCATTATAGTAAACGCTCTAACGCTCCAACGGTGTAGCGCTGTAACGGGCTTACCGGTGAATTACAATTTACAACAGAAAATCTACAAAAAAGGCCGCTACAGCGTTAGAGCCTTAGAGCGCTAGAGCGACTCCTCATACCAGTCTAGTGCACCTTTCTTCCAGGCGTAAATCAAACCTATCATTAAGATCGCCACAAAAACAAAGGCTTCAACAATAATGAAAGTTCTATGACCAGCGCTAGAAGCATTGAATAAACTAGCCCATGGCATCAAGAAGACAAATTCAACATCAAATACAATAAATAGAATCGCAAAGAGATAGTACTTAATATCAAACTGTACTACTGCTTCCATCTCAGGTTTCATCCCACACTCGTAAGATTCATTCTTAACCCCACCAGGATTAGCAATACCAAAGAAGTTTTGCACCACGTAGCTTAAGCCGAGTAAAATCAGGCCGTTAACCAGTGCAAGTGCAGATATTAAACCAATTTGTCCGATAACCATATCAGATTCGATTATAACTTGGAAATTCTAAGCTGTCATGCGAGTTTACGTAGATAAAGCTCAAGACAATTAGATAACAACATAGCAACAGTCATTGGACCTACTCCACCAGGCACAGGAGTGATTTGAGAAGCAATCCCTTGAGCAGAAGCAAAATCCACATCGCCCACTAATTTTTTCTTGCCGTCACGCTCAATACTATTGATACCTACGTCAATCACCACAGCTCCAGGCTTTAGCTTATTGCCCTTAAGAAACTCAGCTACGCCAATAGCAGCCACCACTACATCAGCTTGAGCTAGTTCAGTGTCAAGATCCTGGGTGCGGCTATGAGCCATAGTCACAGTAGCGTTGGCTTGATTCAACATCAAACTTATTGGTTTACCAACTAGAGTACTTCTACCAATCACCAAAACTCTAGCGCCAGAGAGTTCTACATTAGAACGCGAGAGTAATTCCATACAGCCCTTGGGAGTACAAGGGTATACTGCACGCTTGTCATTAGTAACCAGCATGCCTAGATTCTCAGTGGTCAAACCATCAACATCTTTAGCAGCGTCAATATGATCAACTACTTCTTGGGTATCCTTACGAATCGCATCGGGCAATGGTAACTGCAACAAAATCCCATCTACTTTCTCATCAGAGTTATAGCCTTCAATCACCTTAATGACATCTTCTTTAGTCGCATCATTCGGTAAGACGGTCTTAAATGATTCAATACCCACTTCAGCGCAGCTTTCTTGCTTCTTATTAACGTAGAAACTGCTAGCCGGATCGTCACCAACCAAAATCACTGCAAGTCCCGGCGCACGCTCTCCAGCCTGCTTTTTGATTTTCGCTTTGAGCTCATCTCTAATGGTCTGGGCGATTGCCTTGCCATCAATATTCTTGGACTGGATATTTGTGGTCATAGACCTAATTTTAGCATTATGGATAATTCTTAGTTATTTTAAATTCGGCAATATTGTTAAGCGATAGTACCGTGAGCTTGACGAAAATTGCATCTCGCTTTTTCTCTCCCTTTAGCGTCAAACCTCACTCGCAGACTGCGCTGCTCGTCGGTTCTCCTCAGACGGAGCCTCTAAAAAAG
>JAPPOW010000199.1 GCA_028817775.1 Candidatus Melainabacteria bacterium
GATATGGATCAGCTTAGTCAAAATACTGCTGAAACAATCAAGTTAAGCGAAAAATTGGTTGAAGAAAAACCAAAGCACCTAAGCTCCTTACTTGGAAAGACTTTTGCATTTTTAGGAAACAAAGCAAATGCTTTGATCAGAGCTCTAGGAGCGACTTTACCAGCCAGTTCTATCAGAGAGCAAAGAATCAAGTCAACAATTAATCATATACAATCACCAACCATTGGAAGCAACGCGAGCTTGGCAATTCGCAACAAACTAGCACTCAATACACATATCTCACGTTGGCTTAGCCGGGGCTTAGATGAAAAACAAAGAAAATTGGGTAGAGCTGAACAGGATTTATTGAGAGTTTTTCAAAGATCAATCGCCTAAGAACCTGGATTAGCAGAAAGAATTTGATTTAAAGTATTCTCTGCAGAAATACACGGTTTGATTAGATCCCTAGGTGCATGGCGAATTTCATGAGCAATCGCCATCAGACTTTCAATCAAATCATGCTTCACCCGTCTACCAAAATTAACTAGAGCATCAGCTAGTCTCTGCCTAGCAAGCCTAAAGCTCTTGACGCTAAAATCCCCTTTTTTGATAAAGCCTTGTAATTCATCACTAGGAGCCTCCACCTTAGCAAGTAAACCTGCCGCATAAACAATTGAATCTTCCCTCAGTTGCTCTCTTTTACTAACAGAACTCTCACAAATTGGCTCCTCTCGCCTCACTCTTCTAGTGGAACGCCCTTCATAGCTTCTTGAATTAGACGGAGGTCTTCTATTATGTGGTTTGACACGTCTATGCTTGTGGAGTGTGGTTGGAAAATTGGTCATATCGGGACCTAATAATATCCCGGTATTATTAGACCTGTCAAGTTAAATTAACGTCTCAACAAAGATTTAGCCTGATACCTGTGCGAGTGCACATAAGCCAGAATTTGATTGCGGCTATCAATTGCCACACCAACCAAAATGATAAGTGAAGTAGAGCCTAGACCACCAAGAGTTGTCACCTGGCACCACTGCTCAGCGTGGATTGGTAATACTGCTATCAAACCAATTGCCATTGCACCGATGAAAACGATACGTGACAGGATTTTTTCTAAGAAATCAGTTGTAGCTTTACCTGGCTTAACACCTTCAATGGCGCTGCCACCTTTCTTAAGATTGTCTGCCATCTCACGTGGGTTGGTAACGATAGTAGCGTAGAAAAAAGTAAAGGCTACGATAAGTACAAAGTAAGCAATTGAATGTTCAACTTTAGTATAGGAGAACATATACTCTAATCGCATTGACAGCCAAGTGCCCAAATCACCGATTGGAGTTTCACCTAGTGCCCCAAGTACTGGCATTGATGAGAACCAATCTCTAAGCATCATTGAAACCGAACGATCTTGAATCCCTGCAAAGGTCAACAATTGCATCGGCATAAACAAAACTGCAGAAGCAAAAATGATCGGCAATACACCAGCTGGATTAATTTTCAATGGTAAGTAATGTGCTTTGGTCTGCGCGCCAACACGTTTGGCGCCAACTATTAGCAAGTTACGTGAAGCTTCTTGGATATAAATGATAACTAAAGTAAGTGCCAGGAAAACTCCAACTAAAGTAATCACACCCCACTGCGGGCTAGAACCTACACGCACTGCGTTATAAGTATCAGTAATCATGATTGGCAATTTTGAAGCGATACCGATAAAGATCAATAAGCTGGCACCATTACCAATACCTCTCTCTGTAATAATTTCACCAAGCCACATTACTAATACTGCAGAAGTTGCCAAGATAAAAATGGTATTGAGATAGAAAATCATGCTTGAGCTGGTGGCAATCCCAGCGACATCCAAAAATCTAGCAAGTGCAAAAGCTTGAATACCAGCAAGCAGGATCGTTGAGTAACGAGTAATTCGTTGGTAAGCTTTGCGCCCTTCTTCACCTTGATTACGTTGCATGTCCTTAAGTGGTGGAATCACTTCAACCAAAAGCTGCATAATGATGCTTGCAGTAATATAAGGACCAATACCAAGAGCAAAAATTGACAGTGCGCTCAGTGCACCACCAGCAAACATATCTACCAAGCCAAGTAAGCCAGAACTCAAAGTTGGATTAGCCTTGAGCGCTTCGTGGTTCACTCCAGATAGAGGAATGTGAACTCCAAGACGATAAATTGCAAGCATTCCAACTGTGAATAAAATCTTTTCTAGCAGCCCAGAAGCTGAGAAAATATCCTTAAAACTTAGGCTATGACTACTTGTTTGTTCTTGTTTTGACATGATATCCAGCTAATTATAACATTGAATATTGCTTATTATTTTCTTCATATTCCCGGTCATTGCAAGGCAAAGCCGAAGCAATCTGATGCATAGGTTTCGCTATATTCAATGCATTGGATTGCTTCGCGATGCTCGCAATGACGGTTTAGCCTGCGCCTTCTGATATTGCTGTGATCGTCATGGTTTGATTATGTAATTCGAATTCTCTGCCATCTCTAAACGGCGCAATCTCACCATATGAGTAGAAACCAGTCAAAGTCGTTTCGTCCCCAAAGACTGTATTGATAGCCTCAATCTCCTTAGAACAATCCTGTAACATAGCCCCACGGCGACCAAAGCAACTTATTAAAATTGCCAGTTCCGGATAACTTGAGTTCTTGAGAATATCCTGTGCCGCTTTACGCGCCGAATCAACCAGTAGCTCGGTATCTGTCTTCATCAAGCGTGCAGTACAGCCCACTGGCACATCACCAGCAAAAACCAAACTACCAGCCTCACGATTAATATTGATAATGGTTCGTGTAATCCAATCTGTACCGTCTTTTTTCTTTAAACTGATTGGATATTGAATACTTGATGCAGGCACATCTTTAAACGAGTCCCCTAAATATCTTTCATAGAGGGGGAGTGCCGACTCACCATCAAGTTCGTATAAAGTATTTCCATCTGATTTAGTTACTTGCTTCTCTGCTCCAAACTCTTCCCATCCTGCTCTACTGGCAGTCATAACCCGAAGAGCACGCCCATATAAACCAATGACCACTACTGTATTTTTACAAGCCATAACATTGGCTATAACTGGGGCTTCCTTGAAGCGATAGTAATCACCAGAAAGTCCTCCACTAATACCAACGTGGTCAGGAAGCACTTCACGAAAGCCTTTGACCAAAACACTGCCATTGATTTCTATGCCATCTGAAAGAACAAATACATGAACTAAATCATCTTGAGGCAAAGATTCAACGAGTTCTTTGGCAACTGCTCTAAGGTTGGCATGTGGGTATTGATCTAAGAATATTGCCTTGCTTGCAATTGAAGAACGTTCAAAATAGACGGCAGTGATAGTAATTGAATCATTTAGTAGTTCTGTTCCACAAATTTCACCGGCAGTAGCGCAACCAACAAATTCAGCAATCGGAAATTCCTCTCGTAGATCTTTGTAGAGATTTGGATTTTTGAGCAATTCAGTTGCCCCAAAAATAAGGACTAGTTGCGCCCGATGTTTAAGATCACCAAGCAAGTCTCTTACTGTTTGCCAGTTGTCTACAGCTGTCCATCTGCGTTGCAATATCTTCATACGCGTCTAATATTTTATAGGCGATTTTGAGAATCTTCAAACGATTTCTAAGCAAAATTCGTGGTCTAGTGGCTGTGAAGGATAATCCATCTCATCACCAACAAAAGTGAAAATCAAACTTTGAGGACCAGTTAGTTCGTGCTCAGCAACAGTCTCACGGATACTGATAGCCAAATCATCCAAGGAACTGATCAAACCTTCTTCTGAAACAGTATCAAAAACTATATTCTGGTCATAACCAGCAAAGTTAATATGGTAGTCTTGACGAGCAAGAACCGCATCAAAACAAGTATCAAGCTCACCCAGGTCGAGCTCATAATCGCCCAGCTTATCAATATCAAGTTTGATGATTTCTTTTAACATCTCTCTGCTCTTTTCCTAAGACTTCAAGGAATCTAAAAAGTTCCTAAAGCCATCCGAGAAACAAGGATGATTATAAAACAAAATGAAAGATTTGTAAAGCCCTATTGTCATCCTGAGGAGTCACGTCGTAGCAGAGCGAAGACGGACGACGTCAGGACCTCCCTAACTTTGCGCAATAGCAATGGGATCCTGACGCTCCTTCGGAGCTCAGGATGACAAGTTTACTCTTCACTTTCGCTTACAACTAGGGCTTTACCCCCAGCTTTTTCGATAGCTTCTTTAGCAGCAGCGGAGAATCTTTCAGCTCTAACTGTTACAGCTGCCTTGAGTTCGCCAGTTCCAAGTACCTTGATACCCCATTTTTCAATGGTTTTGAATTTACCGTTCTCAACAAGGCTTACCACGTCGATATCAGTGATGCCACCGTCAGCCAAGATTTGAAGATCAGCAAGAGTTAGCTCACTGAATTCCTTGCGGTTAACTCTAGTGTTAACTTGTCGCTTAGGTAACCTTCTGTAAAGTGGAGTCTGACCACCTTCTCTCCATGGTTGACGAGAGTAACCAGAGCGGCACTTTTGACCACGGTGACCGCGACCACAAGTCTTGCCGGCGCCTGAAGGAATACCTCTACCTACTCTAAGTTTTCTGCGAGTAGAGCCTTTTGCTGCTTTTAAATTTTTAAGTGTTTCTGCCATGATATTTTCCTCTGAGATCCTGACGTCGCCTTCGGCTCCTCAGGATGACACCATCTTTAGTTCTCCTTCACCTCAACAAGGTGTGAAACTTTGTTGATCATACCAAGAATAGTAGGACCATCATCGTGCTGCACCGTTTGCTTTGATTTGCGCAAACCAAGTGATTCTAGTACTTTACGCTGGTGCTTAGAAGCCTTGACGTAGCCTCTAACCAATTTGATCGATAATTTTTTCTTTGTTGCTTCTGCCATTTTATTTGTCCTCAGTTTTTCATCGGGAGGTCCTGACGCCCGCTGGGCTCAGGATGACATCCTAGAATAACATCTCCTTCATTGAAATACCTCTAAGGTTTGCAACTTCTTGGAAGCTGCGTAATTGTCCCAGAGCATTCACGGTTGCACGAGCAACATTAAGTGCTGACTTAGAACCTTGAGATTTAGCAAGGATATCACCAACACCAGCAAGCTCAAGTACGATACGAGCTGTACCACCAGCAATAATTCCGGTACCTTCAGCAGCTGGCTTAAGTAGTACATTAGAACCACCAGCAATACCACGAACTGGGTGAGAGATAGTCGAACCTACAGTTGAAATATCAACCAAACTCTTCTTAGCATCAGAAATTGCTTTCTTAATTGCGGTAAGTACTTCAGAAGCCTTACCAACACCAACGCCAACTTTACCTTTCTCGTTACCAATAATCACAGAAACTCTAAAACTTAGTTTCTTACCACCTTTAACAACTTTAGTTACACGACGAACCTGAACAACTTTCTCAGTGAATTCAGATTGCTCTTGATCTTCATGACGACGACGCTTACCGTGTTTCTTCTTACCATCTCCACGAGGACCTTTTTTCTTACGTTGCTCAGCTGCTTCCTCACGGCTCTCTTTACTTGGAGCACGCGGAGTACCATCAGCAACGACTTCTTTTTTCTTTTCAGTCTTAGCTTCTTCTTTTTTTGCTTCTGGCTTAGCTTCTTCTTCAACTGATTCTTTCTTCTCTTCAGCCGTTTCCGCTTTTGCGTCCTCACTGGATTGCTTCGCCTCGTCTTGCAATGACGGCTCTTGTGCTTCAGCAGCCGGAGCCTCTTCAGTCTTAGCTTCCTCAGCTGGAGCTTTAGTTTCTTCAAC
>JAPPOW010000064.1 GCA_028817775.1 Candidatus Melainabacteria bacterium
TCACAAATCTTGCCAATATAGTGCTCATGTAATTCTGGTGGGCAATCTATATTAGTAGTTTTGTTGTTATGGGTTCTGCCAGTTAATCTGACTGGATTGCGAACCGATGGTCCTTCAATCAATACTTGTTCAATGCGTCCAAGGTAACGTTGAGCTTGCTTCTCGGCAGTTTCTGAAATTATTGAGTTGAGGAATCTAATGCGTTCAGTTTTTTCTTCAGCACTAATCAAATCTTCCCAATCTGCTGCTGGAGTGTATGGGCGCGGTGAGTAAACTGCGGTATTACAAGCATCGTATTTAATTTCTTGTACTGCCCGCACTGTATCCATAAACTGCTCATGAGTCTCTCCTGGGAAACCAACAATAATGTCACCAGTGATTGAAGCATCTGGCATCAGCTTGCGGATATAGCTAATCAATTCCATATAGCGCTCGTAAGTATAACGGCGTGCCATGCGGCGCAAGACATCATTATTACCGGCTTGGATCGGCACATGAAAGTATTTAGAGACTTTTGGCAAGTCAGCAACAGTTTCAATGAGTTCATAAGTCATATCACAGGGATGTGAAGTGAGAAACTTGATCCGTTCAATGCCAGCTATTGGGTGCACTGCTCTAAGTAGCTCAGCAAGTGAACTTTCAATATCTAAACCATAGCCATCAACATTTTGTCCAAGTAAAATTACTTCTTTATATCCTTCTTGAGCTAGTCCTTCAATTTCTTGTTTAATTTCTGCAATTGGTCTTGATCTTTGTTCGCCTCGGGTCTTTGGCACTATACAGTAAGTGCATTTGTAGTTACAACCATAAATGATATTGACCCAAGCATAGTGTTTGGTCTTGCGGATAATTGCAGTCTCTGGAATATCTTCTGGTAGCTCTTCCCAAATCTCTGCTACTTGTGCTCGTTTAATGATGCCACGGTTAAGTTCAGCTCCCTTGTTACCTTTGGCTATAATTTCTGCATGTTTGCGCTCAGCTTCAAGCACCAAGTCGGGTAAACGATGCAGGTTGTGTGTGCCTACCAAAATATCGACAGTGCGAATATTTTCAATTAAGCTCTTGCCTTCTTGCTGAGCAACACAACCACTAAGTGCAATGAGGCTACCAGCCTTGCGTAGTTTGTCCCACTTGCCGACATAGCTACGCATCTTATCAACGGCGTGCTCGCGGATACTACAAGTGTTGAGAATTGAAAGATCGGCTTCTTCAAATACTTCAGTTGGATAATACTCAATCTCTTCAAGCATACCAAGCATACGCTCTGTGTCTGCCATATTCATTTGGCAGCCCAAAGTTTCGATAAATACTTTTTTCTTTTCTCGACTTTTGATCACAGCCCTATATTCTACTAAATTGGATTCCCAGGGAAGCCAATTTAATATAAATTCAAAAATGCGGGAACTTTCCTAGGTGCTATTGCTAGTATCAATACACCCCGAAGGAGGATGAGCTTTAATTTTATGAAAATCAGAAATCTATTTTTAGTTATGGCCTTAATGCTTGGTTCTATGACCATGGAAGCCAAGGCTGCCAAATACACAGATATGGAGGTTGTCTCTGAGACACTGCCTAATGTCAATATGCAAATACGCACTCGAGATCTTGAACTCAACTTACTCAAATCTTCTAATATGAGAATTCGTATTCAGCGTATCCGTGATCTATATACCACTATCGATTCAACTGCTAGTTTTAAAGTTAGTGTCTATGACGTTAGTAATGGTGGTAAAGAGTTTCTTGCTAGCCACTCGCTTTCATTGCTTAGAGGAGCTCGTAAGTTTAGAGTTTTGAGTATCAACGCCGGTGAATTTGCAAGTACCAGCAAAGATCTAGAGTTTGAGCTTTATGATACTCAAAACAATTTAGTCAATATCTATAGACAGACTGTCAATGCAACTAATACAGCTCTGCAAGCGGCTTCCAATACAGGAGTGAGCACTGGTGTAACTTGTCCAGGTGATGACTTTGGTGAATGCCAACTTGATGAATTCTTTAATAGAGTACGTTTCGTGGCTCGTCGTCAAAGAAGTGCTAGTACTAGAGTGGTCAAAGACAACGATGGATTTTATCGTGTGACTTTGCCAGTACCTAGAGACTCCTTTAAGTTTCTTGAGGGTAATAGAGTGCGCGCAGTTAATGTTGGGCAGATTGATTCCAACGGTGGAGGCGGTTCGGCAACTATTGCTGATGTAGTAGATAGCCTCGGTATTGGTGTCAGTGCTCCAGTCTCAGCTTTCTTGCACGTGCGCAACGGTAATAATGTGGCACCAAGTTTAATTCTTGAACCTGGTTCACTAACTACTAACACTCCACCAAACGGTTCTATTGAATTTGATGGCAGTGATCTTTACATCACCAAAAATGGTGTTAGAACAACTTTTGGTGCAACTGGTCCACAGGGACCTGCTGGTGCCTCAGGAGCCTCGGGTTCAACTGGTGCAACTGGTCCTCAAGGACCAACTGGTGCAACTGGACCTGCAGGCACAGTCAGTTCTAATACTGGTGGAAGTTTTAATGGTGATGTTGATATCGCTGGCAACCTAGATGTTACTGGTACCATCACAGCTGGCTTGGTTGACGCACCAACACCTGCAAGAGTTGGTGCTGATTTTGACGTCAATGGACAAACAACAATTGATGTCACTGATATCAACTATATTCAGCTTACTGACTCTAATACCGGAACTACTGATGAGATCTTTACACTTACTGGTGGCAGAACTGGTCAAAAGGTGATTTTGCATTTGCAAAATGACATCAATATGAGAGTTGATAATGCTGCTACAGCTAATTCAATTCAATGGGGACGTGGTACAACACCAGGTTCAACTAGAAGCTTGTTGGCAACTGAAGCATTTGAATTTGTTTATGATGGTAATGCTTGGTTCTTAATTTCTAGGTATCAGCTCTAGAATTTAGTTCTGGACTATGTTTGAAGAAGCAGCTCTTTGGGGCTGCTCTTTTGTTTTAGGCACAAGCCATAGATAAGTAGTCAATTCTGCCATACTTACCAGCTATGAAATTTTCCACAAATTCATGCTCTGAACTCATGAAAGCTTCAATATCAGCAGAACTATCTGAATTGAATGCTTTGCTATCTATATCGTGTCGTCTCATCAGTACTTCAATCAAGGTGTTAGTTATGGCAGCATTGCCTCTTTTGAAATACATCATATTTGCAGCCCACCAATATATAGAGCCAACTGTTTCTAGCTTAGCTTTAAAGCTGTCTTCTGGTAATTCTTCTAGTCTTGTCATTAAGTTTTCTAATTGTCTAAAACAGATCGCGAATTGCTCTGGATCGGTATGGATGAATTTAGTACTAGTGGCGGTGGTTAATGGCACTACATATATTTGACCATCAAGTTCAGCAAAACCATAGTTGCTTCTTTCTTTGGCTCCGGCTAAATAGTTATTGACTTTGTCAAAACTAAGGTAGGCACTATGCAGTGTTCGAGTCTCACCACAAGAGCTGGTTCTGGCTTTGCCAAAGTCTTGGCTACCACTATAGTAGAGCGCTCTATCTATATCTATGGCTTCTTCTAAAGTCCGCAAAAAGTTTTTGCTTTTAAAACCTCGTGTATCGTTCTTTGCTTTGGAAAAGTTGTTTACTACAAAGCTTTGCAAGCGTTGTATTGCTTTGTGTAAATAAGGCTGATCTTCTGGAGCTGAATGATTGATTTGACTTTTGACTTGCCTAAAGAAGCTATCGGGATTAAAATCTATTAAGGTCGATTTTTTCTGTTGTGAAAAATCTGCTTTCACTTTTGTGATTAGTTTCTGAATTACATTTGCTATAAACTCAAAGCGTTTTTGTGTGATTGAGTTTATTTGATGCTCGGCTTGCTGCCTTGATTTTGCAATTAATTGATAAAGACCTGCAAAACCATCAACTTCTTGCTCTTCTATTGCAAGCAAAGCTTGTTCAGTTGCATTGATTGAGCTTTGTCTAAATAGATCAGCTGAGCCATGTAGATCTTGATAAAGATCAATCGCGTCTAAGGAAATATGTCGACTAGGGCTTGCTAATCTCCTGGTCCTGGTTATTGCCCAGTCACCAGTATTCGGCTTTGCCCTTAGTGCTTTTGGCTTGAAATCAATGGCTTTGCTTCCAAGCTGATGAGCTCCAAGTACAAATTGCCCTAATCTCACCGGCTGTGAACGATTTTCTGGCATGAAGCTTATCTTAGCATAATTTGTATTTACAGCGTTTTAAAATAAGGCTGAATAGGTTATATAAATAGTAGCTACTTAATTTATTGAATAATCGAACTGATAGCTTCAAAAAGCTTGCCGAGCCATATTGGCATATTCGCTTCTAATTTGTTCGTTACTAGAGCCCGGCGACTATCTATAAAACTATCTAGTTGTTCTATATTATCAAGGTAATGACTTACTACTGTCTTAGCTGAATCTTTTAAGTAGTTTTCAAGCTGATGAGCTTGAACTCGTCCTATATCTAGTGATTCGAAAATACTATAGTTTGAAGATTTTTCTGGATCCATTCTTAAGTCACCTGTTTCTGCAGAGACCGGTACAATCATTCCTAAACTCATTTCTCTTAGATAAATCATATAGAGTGCCATTTCTCTTGCTGATAGCCCACTGTGATTTTTTTCTATTTTGCTAAACCATGATTTTAGTTGTTTTGCAAGCTCATCACTATTAGTGCAATCCCATCTTGCAGTATTTTCAAAGCTCCGACCATCTGGTCTTGAGATACTTTGATATCTATGACTTAGTCCAGTGCAGATCTGTAGATTTTCAAAATCATTAAAATCTCGCTTGAGTTCTGTTGGTAGAGCGGCATTAAAGCCACTAAACTCTTTGTCAAAATCATAAGCTGCGCTGATAATAAAATCAGGTTCACTTGATTGAAATTGGCAAAACAAATCACTAAATTTACCAGCACGTTTTGCTTCAAGCAATTGGTAGTAAATCTCATGACCAAAATCTTGGCGCATGCCCCTTGCTCTTGCAGTATCTGAATTACTGAGACAGCCATCTAATATAGCCAGGGATATATTGTCCTCTCCTTCATGTTGAGCTAAAAATTCTGCCATTTGCCGGTTGTGATTTTCAGCGTTGGTGGAGTAGACGCAATAAATATTTCTATTTGGAAATAAATCCTCATTACTATCAAGCCTAATAAGCCTATCTATTGTTTCTAAAATTGATAATAGGGTTTGAGGCTGATCCTCGGCTACTGATATAACTAAGTTGCCTTTGTTTGTTTCTGACTTTCTAAGTTCTAAACTATTGTGAGGGAATTTATTGGCTGGAAAGTCCTTGCTTAAAAACTTGTCAAAACCAATAAAATGCTCTGCTCTAAAATCAGAAGGATGTGGTGCTTGCTTAAGTTGAAGTTTCACAAGTCAATATTATCATAATCGTAATAAGTCACAGTCCGCGAAAATCAGGACCAGCACCAGCATAGGCAGGGTTTACCCTCAAATTCTGTTCTGGACAAACCAGTTCACAAGTACGGCATTGAACACAATTTTCAAGTGACATGCCATGAACTTTGGAGCCGCCGTCAAGTATATCTAATCTATGAACTTCAGCAGTACAGTCAGAGACACAAGGTACATCTAATTTTACTGCATCATATTTATTGATACATTTGAGACAAGTATCTGCTGAGAATTCATCGATATGCTCAGGATGCTCAAGATACTTAGTGTG
>JAPPOW010000043.1 GCA_028817775.1 Candidatus Melainabacteria bacterium
TGGTCAGGTAAATGTAGCTGATTGTAAAGGCGAGAAAGGTGATCAGGGTGATACCAGCCTTAAGATCTTCAATTCTCTTCTCGTTAATGTCTAAACATGAAACATCATGCCCTAAGAAAGCAAAACAAGTGGCTGTAACCAGCCCGACATAACCCGTACCAATAACGCTTAGCCGCATACAGCTAAATATATCATAGCTAGGTTTTTATTAATCTTTAAAGCGTAAACTTCTAATATTTGAGTGTGCCTGTTGATGTCTTTTGATAACTTTACTAGCTCTATTAGTATTTAACTTAAAGAGCATATTTACTGTCTGTCCAGTAGACCTTGGACCTGGCTCAGACTTAGGCTCGGAGACCACTTCAGCATCAACTATTTCATAGCTGCTCTGGCGTTTTCTGCGTTGATAGCTGATCTTGATTTTCTTAGATTGTGACATTATTCTCCTTCCATCTTGTGAAGCGAGCACTTAAGACCCTCTTTCACCCTGTCGAAGCTATGGGCATGGCTCCGTAGCCACATAGAAGCATATCTATATTAAGAACAGGTTATAATAATCAGCAATTGGTGAAAGATATTGTAATTATTGACTATAAGCGGGGTGGCAATTTATTTAGTGTCAATAACTCACTTGAAGCAATAGGTGCTTCTACTCAAATTAGCTCTGATCCTGTAGTAATTGCTCAAGCTTCTAAGATCCTCTTCCCAGGGGTGGGAAGCTTCGGCATAGCAATGCAAAGTCTAGCTGAACTAGGTTTAGACCAAGTAATCAAAGACAAGATCGCACAAGAATGTCCAGTACTAGCTATTTGTGTGGGCATGCAGGCTTTATTTCAAGGCTCCACTGAAGACCAGTCAGCATCAGGCTTAGGTATTATTCCTGCTCAGGTGACTAGATTCAGCGAAAGCCACGGACTCAAAATTCCCCATATGGGCTGGAATTCAGTCCACAATCATAATCCACAGAATCCTTTATTCAAGGGCATTCCAGAAGACAGCCAGTTCTATTTTGTTCATAGTTACCGTGCTCAGAAGCAAGAATTAGAGGGCTATTCAACTGCTACTACTGACTATGGTGATGAATTTATTTCCCATATTTGGAACGGCAGGAGTTTATTTGCCTGCCAGTTTCACCCTGAAAAAAGCGCTGAAAATGGGCTTAAATTGCTCAATAATTTCTTGAAACTATAGGGTCATTGCGAGGAACGATAGTGACGAAGCAATCCAGTGGACAGGCTTTGCCGGTGCATTAGATTGCTTCGGTTTCACCTCGCAATAACCTTAGATATCTAAGTCTTCAACATCAAACTCAACAAAATCAATACCTAAATCAGCGATACAATCACGCATCATTTCCGCCATTTCCATCTCACGAGCTTGCTTACGGTAAGCAGGTTCTAAATATAGCTCTTTAATGACCGCCTTGGTCTTAGTTTTACGTTTGGGGTTATTAGCATCCAGTGGTTCAATTTTCATATAAGCAAAACCAAAGATTTCTTCGACAGTTTCAAAGACAATCACCTTAGTCGCACGAGCTGAAATCAGTTTAAAAATAAATTCATTCCACTTCAAACCCGATCCCTGACTTTGATCTAACCAATGACTATCACCACGCATTTGCTGCACCATGGTTAAATTAGCCCATAATTCAGCAACACGGTCCTTGTCATAGCTTGAATCTAGAGCCCTAAGATTATATTTAGAGCCTATATCGAGACTAGCCTGACTGATATCCCTTAATTTTTTCTGTGTCTTACTTAACATTGATTTAGCCCAGAAAAGAACGCTTGTTAATGTTTTCTTTTCAATTCTAGCATATATCTGCTGTACATATAAGGCTAAAAATCCGCCTATTTACACAATAAATTGGTTAACCTAGTCTTAACTTAAGGCTGAATACAAGCAAATTAGCCTGGATCGCCATGCCGTTGTGCGACTCGCGATGACAGTGTTCAATTCATCATCCACAAGGTTGGCAGGTCAAATTTGTTCAAAATAGAGCCTAATTTAAAACTAAATATCTCATCGAGACCAGCTAATTTGTTCTGACGCCAGGTCTCCTCAAACTTAATTTTATCAGCGTCAATATAGAAGTATTTTTCATTAAGGACTTTACGGGTAGCTACTTTGGCATCTTCATAAGTTCCAAGTTCGTCCACTAAGTTCTTGCCATGAGCTTGACGTCCAGTGTAAACCAAGCCCTGAGCCGTTTGCTCAAGCTCCGCTCTATCAATGCCGCGACCGACAGCCACATCATCCAAAAATTGATCATAGCTATCAGCAACAAGTGCGTTGAGAATAGCTTCTTCTTCAAGACTAAGCGGACGAGTCACTGAGCCCAAATCTTTATACTTACCAGCTTTGATGGTCTGATCAGCGATACCCAATTTATCAAGTAAACCTTTGAAATTCAGTGAAGAACTAATCACACCAATACTACCAGTAAGAGTGCCAGGGTTAGCAACAATGTGATCAGCAGCGCTAGCAATATAGTAACAACCACTAGCACAGACATCACTCATAGAAACGACTACAGGCTTCTGCTTGTCGCGAAGTTTGTGAACCAATTGGTAAACTTCCTGACTGGCTGCCACAGTGCCACCAGGACTATTCATCCGCAGAAGCACAGCTTTGATCTTGTCATTCTCTAGTGCTTCGTTAAGTTGTTTTTTGACATAGGCGATATTCAAAATCTTAGCGAAGGGACTCTGGGAGCGGAAGCTATCCATAATCATGCCCTCTAGTCCAACTACCAGTACTTTGTCTGAGCCCAATTGTTTAAAGACTTCACTCTGTTTACTATCCTCTGTTTTGCTTTGCTTGTTAGTGGTGAATCCAAGAACCAAGCTCAGAATACAAAAAACTAATAAAGAAGCAGCAATAATAGTTTCGCGACTTTTATTCATTGGTTTTAAATTATACACCTTAGTTTATGGCATATGGTCGCTATGCCATAACTATCAATTCTGGTACAATTAGCAGCAATGATAAACGACCAAATTCGTGCCATGGTTTTAGCTGCTGGAGTAGGCTCCAGGCTCAAACCACTCAGTGATCAGATCCCCAAACCATTAATTAGAATCGGCGGGCGCACTATTATGGATCACATCATGCTCTTGCTTAAACGTCACGGCATCACTAATATCATTTCTAATACTCATTATTTAGCCGATCAAATCCAGTCACACTTTGCAGATGCCAAAGATAGACTTGGAGTCGATATTCAGTTTGTCTATGAAGATCAGCTTAGTGGTGTAGCTGGTGGTATCCGCCGCTGTCAAGATTTCCTGCGTCAATCTACTGCCTGTATCATCATGGGTGACGCGCTGACAGACATTGATCTAAGCTTAGTCTACGAGCAGCATAAACAAGCTGTCAAAGAACATGGTTGCCTAGCGACTATCGCGCAAATGCAAGTCGAGGACACTACTCAGTTTGGAGTCATTGTTACTGATTCATTATTAAACCCTGATAGTGAGACACCAAGTCGTGTTGTTAAATTCCAAGAAAAACCACAGGCTGAAGATGCTCTCTCCAATTGGGCAAACACTGGCGTCTACTTCTTTGAACCAGAGATCTATGACTATATTCCTAGTGTTGAAGAAGCAGCTATCTATGATGTAGCTGGTGATCTTTTCCCAAAACTTTTAGCTCAAGGCAAGTTTATTCAAGCAGTAGCAGTGCCACAAGATAGCTACTGGGCGGATCTAGGCACTCCAGCTCAATATATTGAAAGCTTGGCTGACCTTGCTAGTGCTAAGGTCAATCTTGATCTTGGTGAGTCTATCAGCTCTCAAGCTCTGATTAGTGATCAGGCTGTACTTGAGGGTAATAATGAGATTGGTGCTGGAGTTAAAGTTGGCGCTGGAGCCAAGGTTAAGAACTCAATCATCTGGGATAATGTTGATATTCCAGAGCAAGCTGTGGTTGAGGACTCGATTATTGGTCCTGACTATGTCTTTAATGGCAATAAAAACATCACTAACAAGGTACTAGCCAAGAGTCTGTCATGAAAGTTAAGGATTTCTAATCTTAGCCCTTGATTTTAGATTAGTCATTATAGTATTATTCTCAGCAGACACAAGAATCCCCCCCGCTATGGATTCGCGTCTGTAGCGGTTGTGTCTACTTTTTAAAGCTTCCCCTTGAGGGAAGTTTTTTTTTGACTTAGATCAAAATATTAAACTGTGAAACTGGTGCCAGTATTAGCTAAATGGATTTCATCGACACGAGCAGGACCTGCAGGATGTTCATATTGATCCTCAATTAGTTCACCAGCAGCATTGACAGTAACAGGTGACAAGAGAAATACTCCATCAGCATTAACCAAGCGTCCACCAGTTAAAAGCTCAGTCAATGGTATTGAATCGCTTGCAGGTATTTCTCCTTCTCTACCATTAATCAATTCATCTCGTGCTATACCTCTCTCGACTCTAGTAGTGGCTGCAAAGTGATTTGCTAACCTAGCTCTAGTCTCGCCATCACCACTTGCATCATAACTCTTAGCCATATTCTTTATGAACCTGAGTATTTGTTGCATATGTGGTGCCATTTCCTGTATCTGTTCAAGAGGAGCTGTTCTATAGAAGGATACAAAGAGTTGAGCCGATGCTGCATTGCCAGCTTTGGCAAAAGCCTGGTAGAGAGCTGGTAACAAACGTGACTGGCGATTTAGTTTATGCAGAACTTCAATAGGTATATTACGTGGAGCTAAACCTCTAGATGCCATGGTTTCAGACAAATCCAAAACTTCAGCTTGTTCAGCAAGCTCTTTCTCTGTCAGCTCTATATATTTATTCAATGTATCAAAATAGCGCACTAGCAAAACACGGTTATCATCCTGCTGAACACGTCTAGTTTCTAAATGACCATGTAAGTCTTTGATAAGCCCTTGCATAACGTGAGGGTCAGCCAATTCGCCCTGTGACTCATTGCCAAAAACTCTAGCGCCGCTAGCTCTATGATTTTCAATTGCAAGTCTAATTCCATCTTTGTTTTTATTAACAGAAATATTGGTACCATGTCCTAACTGCTGTGACTTTGAACCATGATCATCTCCCAATGATTTAATAAAACTACTCAAATCTCTGGCTGCTTCTCTAATCTTCATAATAAGCATTGCAGCAGGTTTATTTAGAGTCAGATATAGGCTAGGTTAAGGGAAGCTTAATGCATTTCCTGTAAATACCCATGTATCTATAGCTATATATTTTTAACAGCAAGGGGACTGCTGGGGACTTCCAAGAATAAATTTAGGGACAGAACAATGGGTGTTGAACCAATATCAAATAATCAGAATCCGATCCGTGATTACTTGATGCAAGTAAAAAAGGAAGCTGATCTTAGCGAAAAACAAGACCAGAGATTAGCGGCTCCTCAATTTAGCAAATCAGAACAAGCCAAGCCAATTTTTGATGGTCCAATTAGAAATCAGGCAGCAGTAACTCATGACTTTTCTAATTTAGGTTACGCATAATAACTATTAATCAGCAAAATAAAATTGATCAGCACGAAGGGTTGTACCCAAGGCTGCGCCTCGCTGCTTAGATCTCCTCAGAAAATCTGCTCCTACATATTTCACCTGGAGTGAGCCATCACGCCCTCTATTGACTATTTCAACCATCCAGGAACGTCTTGCACCTTTGACGATTATAGTCATTCTATA
>JAPPOW010000155.1 GCA_028817775.1 Candidatus Melainabacteria bacterium
TTTCAAGAGAAGGTCTCTGCAGTTGAGTTTGATAATTTTGAGAGAGATTTGTATAAGCTCTATCTAAAATTTATCGATGAACGTGTTAAAGCAAAGATCTCCTCCGAACATTTTAATTCAAAGGAGATGTCTTTGGATATAAACTTGAATATTAGTTACAATTTCCGAAACCAAGATTCTTTGCCTGCCAAGTATTTGGCAGAAGGCCCTGCTTAAGCAGCAGCACCTTGCTGAAGATCAATAACAGCTTTGCCAGCTTTGGCATTAGCATAGTTTTGAGCAATAGCTTGCCAGTTGACCAGTTTGAAAAAAGTCTCAATCCATTGTGGTCTAAGGTTCTGGTGCTCTAGGTAGTAAGCGTGCTCCCAAACATCCATAGTAAGGATAGGCTTACGATCAGAGTCCATCAAGCAATTGTCTTGGTTAGCAGTTTTGTTGGTACTTAGTTTGCCCGAAGCGTCAGTTTCAAGCCAAGCCCAACCACTACCAAACTGAGTAGCACCAGCATTGGAAAATTGTTTTTTGAATTCTTCAAAACTACCAAAGGCTTCATTGATTGCATCAGCTAATTCACCAGTCGGCTCACCACCAGCATTGGGTCCCATGTTTTGCCAGAACAAAGTATGGTTGTAGTGACCACCACCATTGTTGATGACAGCCTGTCTTTTCTCTGCAGGGATATCCTTAACTTTGGTCATTAATTCTTCAATTGGAAGATCGGCAAAGTCAGCTAGACCTTCTAGTGCGCCATTTAACTTAGTAACGTAAGCATTGTGGTGCTTAGAATAGTGGAATTCGAGTGTAGATTTGAGGTAATTTGGCTCAAGTGCGTCCATGCTCCATGGTAATTCCGGTAATGTATGTGGCATAATTTTTCTTTCTCCTTAGTCTAAAAATCCCCTGATATAGCCACTTATTCTAGCAAAACTAAGTCTAGATTTTTATCAATTTTAAAATAGCATGCTATTATCCTGTGTTGATTATTGAGATGATTGATGCTTTAACAAAATTCAGAAGAGAATTCGTTGCTAATAGCGGTCTAACTAGGGAGAGAGCTGCTATTTTGAGGCGCACAGTACCAGAGGCCCTCAAAAGTCATAGAAACAACACTGTGCGTTCTAGAACTTTGGCTTCTATTTATGGTGCTAATGTTGCAAAGATTTTGGCAGCTGAACCAGATCAAGATCTGCAAGAGCTTAGGAAGCAAAATTTTCAACTGCGTCCTGAAATAAATTTGAGAAGAAGACAAAGGAATGCTTTTCTGGGTTTTGCAAATGATATTGCTACTAGATATAGAGAAGCCTTTAGTCAAATTGATAGAGATAGAGAAGCAGTAGATCAGCGTGGAGGTTTAGGACCAAGACCAAAGCCTCCAGAAGTCAAAGGTCTTGAAGAGAAGAAAGCTGAATTAGTCGCTAGGCAAGAAGCTTGCGCGGCACTAATTGAACTTAAGTTGGCAGAGCCAGAATTGTTTGAACTTGATGCAAGTACACATCCTAAGGATCTTAAGCTCAAGCGAGCTTTGATTGCTGGAGCTGAATTATCAAAAATTTTAGATCTAGATTTGGATACTAGAATTATTAATTTGGATCAGGAGATTATTGATGCTGAATTAAGGCTAAGATCAGAGTCAGAGAGAACTAAACTGGAAGAGCTTGCTCGGACAGAGAAGAAAATTCAAGCAAGAATTAGTAAGCAGTGGATAGCAGTCCAGGACAAGGTTATAGCTGATAGACCTGAGTACCTCAAATTTGTTACTGATTTAGAAGAGCATCTAGAGCTGCTTGCAATAGCTCAAACAATAAGTGATAGAAATGATTTACTTGATGCAATTGATGATTTAATTTTGGACTCTGATCCAAATTTTATTCAAGTTTATTCTCGTCACAATAAGGAATTTAAATTACCAGAGCGCAATTGGATCCCAGCATCTTATGAAGCTCTATGTGCTGCCTATGGTGATGATGCTCTAGAAAATTTAGCACTACTGAGAAAATGGTTAGTCAAGCAAGATGCAACAGCAGTGCAAAGACATAACTTCCCTAATCTTTTGCAAACAGCGGGCTGGAATGTAGAACGTAATATAGTTGCTCGTAGTGTTTCATATAGTATGAGTTTTGGCGGGCAAGTGCACAAACTGGGCAAAGCAATACAACAATTTGACCAAGCTCGAATGCTAGCAGCTTTGGATAAAGTACTAGGACCAGAACAAGCAGAAAGGAATGACTTGCAAGCCGGTTCGGGATCTTTGACCGGGGCAGATCGAGTTGCTGCTCGTGCTGCAAGAAGAAAGCAACGCCAAGCTCAGTCTGAGAAAATGACCAATATTATTGGTACAGTAGAGGCTTTTAATGCTGGCCCTGATTTAAAACTTAGCCATGAATTCAAGGCTCAATTAGCTGAGCGCTATCGCAGCTTGGCTCAAATCTTTGCTGATTTGAAGCAAGTTTTGGCAGTCGAAAAAGCTAATCTCTTGATATAAAGCCATTTTGCTACGGGAATGCTTAAAATAATTGTATTTTAAGCTTTATGGTGATATGATAATACCCGTTATGAAGCCAACAGCTTTTCACATTATTGATACAGATGGGGATCGAAAACCAGCTGCTCCTCATTGTAATTTTTCTGGAGATAGATTTAGAACCCAGAGAGGCTCAGGTTCTACCAGAACTTTGGATTTGAGTGGAGTAGATATGGCTGATGAGGCTAGTAAGATCACTGGTGATCCACTTGAAAGAGCGCTATTCAGGAAGGATAAAGCAGAGTCTATGATAGATGAAGCTCTAGCAAGGCTTTTGGAGGATACTCCGCTTGCAAAGGATGAAGAAATTCAACAAGCCTTGCAGAAGCCAAGTGCTTGTTTGAATCAGCTTAGTGATCAAAGGCGCGATACTTTAGGTAGTATTTTGACTGCTTTTGCGCGTGGTCAATTTGATTTGGACAAAGCCTCTATGGACTTAGCCAAACAGCATTTGCCTGATTTGCTTGCTTTGTGGAAAATCAATGCAACTCTCTATAATGAGATGCAAATTCAAGCTATAGAAAAAGGTATACAGAAGGTTGTAGATCAAGTCGTCGCTGCTATTGATGAAATGGTTTTGGAGCCAAGTAAGTCAGTTGAAGATAGGCTTGATAGACATCTTGCAGATAGATTGAAGGTGCCTGTTTTTAGACCAGCTGGTCCGGCTAGGTTTGCAGAAAGTCGAAGAGTTGGTTTAGCTGCTTTGAATCAAAGTCCAGCACTGGATCTCGATACAGGTTCTATCGATGATATTAGCTCAGCTATCATTGCAGAAACTCGTCAAACTGGTCGAGCTGATTTAATAGAAAAATTATTTCAAGAAATAACTCAAGCTACAAATTTGCAGTCTAGTAAAGCTTTGGCTTCTAAGACTTTGGAGCTGACTCATGGACTTGATCCAGCAGAAATGATAACTGGCTTGAGAGAATTTTATTTAACCGGTGACAGTAAAGATCTTAAATATAGCCCAATGCTAACAATTGTTAATGCAAGAGCCGTGATTAATCATGCGCTTAACCACAATACTATGACCGAACTAGCAGAAGCACTATCTGCTATGCGTTCTTTGGCTTTTGTTGTTTCTGATAGGTTTCATCAGTAAGCTACTGGTTCTTCGTCAAAAGTTCTCCACAGATACCATGTAGCTACAGTGCGATAGGGCTGCCAGCTAGTCGAGACTTGGGAGATCCTGACGTCCCCTTCTCTTTGTTCAGGGTCCTCAGGATGACAATAGTGATTCTTAATAGCTTTGATCAAGCCAAGATCATTAACTGGGAAAATATCAGGTTCTAGTAAATAAAAAATCTGGAACATCTCCAGAGTCCACTGACCAACACCTTTGATAGCTAGTAGTTCTTGAGCGAGTTCTTCACTTGGCTTCTTGTCGAAATATTTTTTGGTGACCTTGTTCTCCTTGAAGTAGTTAGCAATATTACTGAGGTATTGAATTTTTTGTTTGGAGAAACCGCAAGCGCGCAAATCTTCATGACTAAGTTTGAGAAAGTTAGAGTAGTTAATCTTGCGGCGCCCGAATAATTTAGCGAATCTTGCCCAAATAGCGTCAGCTGCTTTGACTGAAATTTGTTGTCCGACTATTGCTTTAGCAAAAGTTTGGAAGGCATTGCGCTGTGATTGCAAAGACTCACCCTTGTAAGATGCAATAATTTTTGCCATGGTTTTGTCCTGGGAGCTCAGAAATTTTTTGGCTTGAGCCCAATAACTAGGTTCCATGCCTATATTTTAGCTGACACTGGTGTCAATAATTAAGTTTGCCCTGACAAGAATTCAACTTAAGTTAGAATCAGTAGGAGTAACAATGATGTTAATAAAAGAATTGGCTTCGGCTGTTAATAGGCTGGCGGCTACAAAATCTCCTACAAAAGTAGTTGGCTATTTGGACAAGACGCTTAGTTCACAGTTGAGTCCTAGTGCCAGGCGTTCACTGCTTCGATCTTTGTCTAAATTTGAAGAGCCAAACTTGGCTTTGCAAGAATTTGAGCGAATCAAGAATGAACTTTTTTATAGCCTTGCTAGAGCTGATAGTTTTGCATTTGTGCAAGCACTTACTTCTTTCTTTCCGCTCACCGGGCATCTTTTATACAAACATATAGATAGACCCCAGGATTTCCCTAAGGAGTTTAATTTGCAAGATTCTCTTGGGGAGTTTTATCAGAAATTGGCGAATAAAATTGCCCAATTAGATAGACTTGAAGACTGGCAGATCTTTAGTGTAATGGTTCATGTTAATTCAACTCAGTATGGCAAAAGCTTTATGCATGGTCTGTTGCGTGGTGCTTTGAAGTCAGCAGCAGAGCACAACTCAACTAGGGTGCTAAGAGATATTCTGCAGTCATACTATGAGTTGCCGCGTGACACAACTGAGCAACATGATTTTATTGGCTATGATCCAAGTGCAGCTTTGGCTGGTGATAAGCGCTATGATTTTGATTTTGGTAAAAGTGAACTGGAAAAAGATCCAGTGATGCTTAGCGACGAAGATTTGGAGATTGCTTATCAAGCCGCTCGCAAGGCTGAAAATCTTGAGTCCTTGCAGCTTATTTCAGATTTTTTGGCTAAAAAAACACCAGGCTAGTGCCTGGTGTTCTATAGATTGGATAAGTTTCTAAATGCTATGCAGCAACTGCTTCGTTGAAGTATTCCTTCAAACCTTCGTCAGTCGGCTTCATGCCTTTAGCACCTTCGTTCCAGTTTGCTGGGCAAACTTCACCGTTCTTCTCAAAGAACTGAAGTGCTTTAACCATTCTTACTGCTTCATCTACATTACGTCCAAGCGGCAAGTTGTTTACAACTTGATGCTGCACTAGACCATCTTTGTCGATAAGGAATAAACCACGGTATGAAATACCAGCACCTTCAACTTCAACATCATAATCACGAGTGATTTGTTTGTTGAGGTCAGAAACGACTGTGTAGTTAACACCCTGGATACCACCTTGCGACTTAGGTGTGTTTAACCAAGCAAAGTGAGAGAATTTAGAGTCAACACTGACACCGATAACTTCTGTATCAAGTGCTTTGAACTCTTCTACTTTGTCCTGAAAAGCGTGAAGCTCTGTAGGACACACAAATGTGTGTCCTACAGAGCTTCAC
>JAPPOW010000173.1 GCA_028817775.1 Candidatus Melainabacteria bacterium
GATTTTTACTCTACTATGGATGGTGGTAGCAAGTTCGTCAAAGGTGATGCTATCGCTTCTATAGTTATTGCAGTGGTTAATATCGCTGCTGGTTTCATTATTGGAATGGTGCAACTCAAACTTGCTGCTGCAGAAGCCGCTTCTACTTATACGCTACTAACAATTGGTGAAGGTCTTGCGTCCCAGATCCCGGCACTGATTGTCAGTGTTGCTACCGGTATCATTGTTACTCGTGCTGAACCTGATTTAAACCTTGCTGAAGATATTGGTGTTCAACTCTTTGGCCGTAAGGAAGTGATTGGTGTTTCTGCTCTTGCTATGTTTGTACTAGGCATTGGCATTAGAGGAGCATTTGTACCATTTATGCTTGTTGCTGCCCTTCTTGCTTATTGGACTTATAGAAAATATCTAGATGAGCAGCGTCAGAAAGAAGCAATGGTTGAAGGCCCTGACGGCAAGATGATGACTGAAGAAGAATTAGACCAAATGCAAATCGAAGAGAAATTACGTAAGAAAGAAGAAGACAATTCTCCAGATGCAGTAATGAGATTACTCAAAGTTGATCAAATTGAAGTTGAGCTTGGTTATAAACTAGTAAACTTAATTGATCGCGAGAAGGGTGGTGACTTGATGGACCGTATCGGACAGATCCGCCGTCAAGTAATGATTGATATTGGTTTGGCTGTGCCTGCTATTCGTGTCCATGATAATTTGCAACTGCAATCTAATACTTATCAAGTTAAATTACGAGGTGCTGTAATTGCTGCTGGCTCGGTTGAGCCTGATAAATATCTAGCTGTTAACACTGGCTTAGTTGATGAAACAGCTCAAAATCTTGATGGTGTAGCAACGATTGAACCAAGCTATGGTTTACCAGCCGTGTGGGTTAATGAGTCTGAGCGTGATAGAGCAGAGACTGCTGGCTATACTGTGGCAACTCCAAGTTCGGTATTGGCAACTCATTTGACAGAGGTGATTAGATCACATGCTGGTGAGGTGCTGGCTCGTCAAGATTTAGTTAAGATGTTAGATCAGGTCAAGGAAGTTAATGAAAGTATTGTACTTGAAATGGGTGAGATCCTTAGTACTGGTGAATTGCTCAAAGTACTTCAAGGTCTACTATCTGAGCAAGTGAGTATTAGAGATCTTTCTTCTATTATGGAGATTATTATTGCTTTTGCTAAGGTTAATAAAGACCCAGAGTATCTGGCTGAAAGAGTTAGAGAAGGACTTGGCAGACAGATTTGTTCTGAATATTTGTCAGATGAAGGTAAACTCAACGCAGTAACTTTCCACCCGAGCCTTGAAGAAGAGATGATCAATTCGGTGCATATGGGTAGGCTAGCACTTGATCCAATGAAAACCAAAACTGTACTTGATGGTTTGACTGAAGCTTACCAAGCTATTACTGAGCAAGGCTTGCCACCAGTGATTCTGTGCAACGGTAAGGTTAGAGGTCCATTGCGTAAAGTAGTTGAGCGAACTTTGACTCAATATGCAGTGCTTTCATATAGTGAAGTACCAAGTACTATCGATGCTCAATCTGTGGCTACAGTGCAGCTTTAGACCAAGACTGCAAAATCGGGTAGGTCACGTTCGTATTTCCATCGAGCTGATTCACTAAACCTTCCAGAATAGCCATTGCGGAAGAATCTTAAACCTTCACTACGCAGATGATCAGTCTTCATACTTGCATTGAGGTGAGCTGATTTATTTTCCGTCTCTGGATAGAATCTGCGTAGTTCGTAGACACGATTAGCTTCATTCTTTGTGCCATCATTATGGTAAGAAAGTGCAAAACGATAATGTCCATAGAGTCTATCACTCTTTTGTGTGCTCACCACTTCTTCTGGGAAGAAGAGCAGATGGTTCTTTGAAACACCACCAGTCCTTGCGACATGGAAGCCTGCAGCTGTACCGATATAAACGTCACGAATATTGTGGCTCTGGGGTAGGGATTCTATCCAGTCCCTGGCTCTAGCATCGATGCTGCCTAGTTTTGCTTTTTCATTAGCGACTCTAAAAATTTGCATCAAGCATTCAGCGTTAGTGACGCATTCATCAAAGAGAGCTGGTCCATAGTCTCGAACTCTTGCTTCGTCTCTTACTGCACTACTCTCAGAAGGTCTAGTTAGTGCTAATTCTTCGCTTTCTAGTCGTTTGAGTTCAACACTAGTATCTAGATCAGCGGAGAATACTGGGTCAGCTAGAACGGGTTGGCTCAGTAAGAGTCCGCGACTAGAAATATCATGCACTAAAGTCATAAATTGAAGTATATTACCTTGATACCCTCTGGGTCAACCTGTATTGTTAGCTTTAAGGACTCTTGAAATAAACCAGATCAACTTGTCCGCCAAGCTTATCAAGCCTTGCAGCACTAACTGTAATTTGTTTGAGATTAGTATCTTCTTCCTCTCTCAGTGGGTAATCTTCTGGTACTTGCCCAGTCTCTGGATCTAGGAAGATGACAGAAGTTTTGACTAAATACTTGCCGCGTTCAGAGAAGCTTGATTTGCCCTGGAAGGCACCAACTGCATCTAAGCTTTGGTGGTGATAGTTAAGTGAGATTATTCTTTCCATCTCTTCTTCAGCAAGGAATCTAATCTTGGTTAATTCCCTAGCTTGATTATTTTGGCGTAGAGTTGCATTGAAGAAATTGATGACAGGGATGAGACTAATGCTTATCACCACCAAGCTAACCAAAAGTTCTATTAGAGTTAGTCCGCTTGCACTACGCTTCATGATTGCACCTTCTTCTTCTTGAGAATTGTATCTTGGCTACCACTCTTTTCTAGTTTGCGTGACCTTGGCTCTGCTGTAAACGGTAAGTCTAAAATTGCTTTATTGATTGCGTTGGGGTTGTAACTGATATTACCCCGGCCTCCAATTCTGGTGGTGGCTCCATCACTTGGTGAGTGAACAATGATTGCTCCAGCAATTTCGGTGTTACCAACTATCTGTAGTTTACCAATTATATAAATCAAACCGCTAAAAATACTTGGTAGTTTGGAGCCACCACCAATAGTCACCGTACCACCACTTGGATTGAAACCACCTTCAGTTGTGTCAACAATTAGTGCACCTTGTCCGTAGAGAGCATTGGAACCGGTGTAGTCTGGAGTACCTTCAACTATATTTAAACCAAAATAGCCTTCGTAAAGATCGTCAGAACCATTTGGAACTTTGGTGCTCGTGGTTCTTGCCTGTGACCACTCTTCAATTCGATCCAATCTGGTTCTAAAGACATAATCAAACCCTGTTTGTCCAGTGAATCTTACTGCTGCTCCTGGTGGGTTGAGGCTGCGACTAGCATCACGTTCGTTGAGTTCAAACGGTGAAATAACTGCTGGGATAAATTGCACCACTTCATCACCAACAAAATGTCCTTGCTGGAAACCGGGCTCTTCTACTGTGATGGTGTTACTGCTCATGGTCTGGACAATTGCATAATCACTAAAACCAGAACCGCGCTGAGATGAATTGATAGCAATGATGCCTCCTTCTTCAAAGCCCTTGCCTGAAGGGATCTGAGCATCGAGCCCAAGTCCAAAGTCCTCTACTACAGCGGAACCCGTTGGTTGATTGCGAGATCCCTGACCTAATAAATTGTCTTGATAAAGTTCTTGCTCGTATGCGCTGCGACCTTCAACTGTAATTTCAGTATCATCAATACTGACTGCTTCCTCAAGGAAGGTACTAGCTTCAAGCATACCTTCAATTACCATACTGCTTTGACCAAAGCTAAAGCCAGTATTGGTTATCAATGCGGCATTAGCGCGAGGGGCAGAGCGGCGTAGGATTTTGGTCTCTTTGTAATTGTATTTGTTGACACTAGCGATTGTTTCTACTTTCCAGGCTGTATCTAGGTCAGACCTGAGTAGATCAAATTTTTTGTTCTTGAGACTTTGGTTACCACCAGGCCTGCCAGAGCCACCCCCAGAACCAGGTCTACCACTAGGGCCACCAGAGTTGCCAGGTCTGCCCTGAGGACTAGCGTCTACATCTTGTGATATTGGAAGGTTAGAAAGAGATTTGATTTCAAGTAAGGTTAGGACTGTACTGTAGCTACCGGTAAATGGGTCAACCTCGGCTTGGTCAACAGTTTTTTCTACATTGAAGATCCAACTGCTACTCGAGCCACCTTTGGTATAGACGGTGATGAAGTGTGAGCCGGCTTTGGCTTTTTCGGTGGTGATAGTACAAGTGATCTTTCTCTTGCTATATGATTTGATATCCACCAAGATACCTCTGCCGTCAGGGACTATAATTGGTGGCTTGCCATCACTCAAATCTTCACCGGTGATAATGATATCGACGGAGTCCCTATTGAACATTTTGATGAACTGTTGCTGACCATCACGTTCTTTTGTGAGTCTGATATCACCAATCCTTGGTGCACTACCTTCAGTATTGGGAGGTACTATATAGAACTGAGCTTTGTGAGGACCAATCTTGATTGTGTATCTGCCCGCTTTGGCTTTGGCGTTGATATCCACAGCCATCAAACCATCGTAGTATTCAAGTAGCGCTATATCACTAGTGCTGATCTCTGGTAATATTTCTTCGATGTTCTCACCGTCAATTCTGATATCCAGTAACTCATCAGCATAACCGTAATTAGGACTGATTTCGCGAACTATTGGTCTAAGCTTAGGTTCTTGAAATGGTGGGATGTAGTTGGTGTACTCGTTGACGATGTCTTTTTGTTTCATTGCTGTAGTTGAACGTTCTGCCAATACCACTCTAAAACCAGGTTTGAGGTGCATGCCCTTAGGTACAGGGATGGTACCAATCTTCTTGACATTGACTTCAGGTAGTGGGAAATAAAGTTCTTGGATTGGGATCTCGATACGTTGACCGAGGTCTGGATTTTCAGCACGAGCTTGTTGTATCCTAGCGTTTTGTTCGGCAATAAGTGCAAAGTAACCAGCCTCAGTAACTTTGTTACCACTATCAATATTTACATAGTAAGGTTCTTCATGCCAGAAGTTGATATAGCGCGGGATTTCTGCAAGGAAATTCAAGGTTTCATTGTCTTCATCAAAGTCTAAATCTTCTAGCTCCTCGTCATCAAAGAATTCGTCAAATTCTTCATCGTCAAAAAACTCATCAAATTCATCGAATTCATCTTCTTCATCTTCAGAAAGTTCGTCGTCTTCTTCTATCTCAGGCAAACTCTTGACATTGAGGGCACAAATCGCTCTATTGTTACCAGACTCTGCTAAGTAAATAGCTTGGGATTTGAAAATATCGCGAGATGAATATTTGATATTGAGCCCCAAAAGATAGAAACTCATATACAAGAGCCCAGCAAACATTAAGGTTAAGACCAAAGCAAAGCTGAGGGTAAAGCCGGAGTCGTTTCTTTTGTTTTGTTTGTATATGCGCATCAAAACAAAGCCATTTGGAATGGCTTATTCTTTATTCTAAGTTGATTTTGGGGCTTTGACTAATTTAATATAGCCCTAGTATTCGGAGGTCAATCCAGATAAGTCTCCTGGGCTGGTATAGCTTGCACAAGAAGTTATCATCACGAAGTGGACTCTGCCTATCTCAGCTAGCTATTCATGTTGAGGGGAGAATTAGCTGGGTTCAAAGCGCTAGTTT
>JAPPOW010000142.1 GCA_028817775.1 Candidatus Melainabacteria bacterium
TAGTGGGCTTGAGCGATATGAGATTGGTGACTGGGGACATTTGTTTTTTCTTGCTGCTACGGTCAAGGCTGACTTGGAGGAATTATTAGCATCGCTAACTTTATTTGTACAAGCTGCCGAATTAAAGAACAGAACTCAAATGATTCGAGACTTGGGTTCTGATTTACGCAAAACTTTTAAGCCAGAACTGGCGCTAGAGAAAATTTTTCAAACTCTTGAACCATTTTTACAGCTAAAAGCTTTGTATTTTTTCAAACGTTTGATTAACCGTGATGATGATGGCGAAGTTTTATTCCGTGGTTATAGTTTGTTCTTTGATTCAGGCAATTCAGTGCTTGATACTGAGCGAGTCTATGAGCTTGGTGATATTGAAGCTGCTGATTTTATTGATGCTGATCTTGAAGTTGAATTGGTTAAATCTAAACTTCGTGGACGCGAGTGGGGTTTACTGGTTGCTAGTAAGGAGCAAGCTTGGAGCGCTGAAGAAACTGAGATTCTAGAACTCTTTGCAGAGCAGATGGCGACAGTATTTAACCAAAATGAACTTCACAACGAAAGTTTGACTATGGCGCAGCGTGAGTTCTTGCTCAATCAAATTACTACTAAGATTCGTGAGTCACTAGCTGTTGACAGTATTTTGGAGACAGCAGTCGCTGAGATTGCCCAAGTGATGGGTGCTGAATCTTGTGGGATCTTGATCCTCAATCGTAAGATCCGTGGCAGTCTAGGGCACAAAGTTTGGTCAGCTAATGATATGCATTCACCCAAGATGGTTGATGCAATCTATGCCACTCTTAAAACTGACCTTGAACCAAGTAGCTTACAGCCCTCAATTCAAGTGCCAGCTGATTTAAGGGAGGATGATGGTCTTGCCTGGAATGGACTGGAGGGTATGGGGCTCAAGTCATATTTGGCTTGTGGCTTATTTCGTGATAATAGTAATGAATTGATTGGCATCCTTGCACTTGGTTTCTTTGATCAAACTCGCCACTGGACTGAAGATGAAAGATTATTAGTTGAAGGTGTTGCTAAACAATTAGAGATTGCTTTGATTCAAGCTTCTATCTACCAAGAAGCGCAGCAGACCAAACGGCAGATGGCATTACTGCATAAACTAAGTAGTGATATTAGAGATAGTTTGGATATTTCTGTAGTGCTTGGTCAAATCGCTAAAGGTATTGGTGAGGTGCTTGGGCTCAATCGTTGTTTCGTGCGTAGGTTTTCTAATGATTACCGCATCATCAAAACCGAAGAAGAATACTGCTCTAGTGGTTTTGAACCAAGTGCTGATTTGATTTTTGGTTTTGAAAGAGATTGGATCAATAGTCTCTCTCAGTCAAGTACTTATTCAAGCGCACTTGAAGTTTTGAATATTACTTCCGTTGAAGACTACCTTGATAAAGAAAGCCCGGATCTATTACCTGTTGCTCAAGCAATTAATCTTAAAAGTTATCTCTCAATTCCATTAGTCGCTCGCGGGAAGGTGCTTGGTACAATCATCGTCCACCAGTGCGATAGAGAGCGTCATTTCTTGAGTGAAGAAATTGAATTCATCTTCCGTGTTGGTTCAGAAGCAGCAATTGCAATAGAGCATGCTGCCTTGTTTAATACCATTAATCGTTTCAATCGAACTGATCCAGACACCGGACTCTACAACAAAAAATATTTTAGGGAAGTGGCTGAGCGAGCAATCGCTAGTGCTGAAGAGAAGCAAGGTGATGTGGCGTTCATGCTGATTGATGTCGACCATCTTAAAGAAATTAATGATGATCCAATTCATGGTGGTCATGAAGCAGGTGATGAAGCGATTCAGATTCTAGCCAATGTACTTGCCAAAACAGTACGCCAGACTCCAGTCGATGAAATCCATCATCGTCTTTCTGATGTTGTCGGTCGTTTTGGTGGTGATGAGTTTATGGTCCTGCTACCAAGTACTGACATGGCAGGAGCCAAGGTGGTTGCTGGTCGTATCGCTGAGAACCTAGCTAAAGTTAAGCATAGTACTTGGCCTAAACCACTTACTTGTAGTATCGGTATTTCAGCGACACCTGATGATCCTTATGATTTTGAGCAGCTTAAGACCCTTGCTGACAAGGCTTTGTATCAGTCTAAACACAAAGGTAGGGATGCGATTAGTACTACTCTCGAGTTGTGATTTGGGCTTGCTAGTTTTCGCTATAGCGCTCTAGGGCTGTAACGCTGTAGCGGATTTCAAATTGAAATCTAATTGTTTTAATTCATGACTATGCTTGAAGGCGTTAGAGCGCTACAGCCTTAGAGCGTTACAGCGATTAACTATATGCTATAAAGATTTATTAGATGTCAACCATCGCCGCTATTGTTACTGCTCCGGGGCATGCCGCTGTCTCTATCATTAGAGTCAGTGGTAAGGATGCTTGGGCCATTGTGAGATCCTTACGTCGCAATGTCATCCTGAGCCCTTCAGGGCGTCAGGATCCCATTGCTCCTCAGGATGACATTGCTGGTGAATTTAAACTCCAATGGATTTACGATGGAGAAAACAAAGTAGATCAAGCTTTGATCTTACCGTTCAAAGCTCCGCATAGTTACACTGGTGAAGATGTGATTGAAATTCAATGCCATGGCGGTTATTGGATGAGTCAAAAGATTCTTGATTTATTACTTGAGGCTGGAGCTAGTCTGGCTAAGCCGGGTGAGTTTAGTGAGCGAGCAGTCTTGAATGGCAAGATGGATTTGAGTCAGGCTGAATCAATTATGGATTTAATTGAAGCTCGTAGTGATAAAGCTGGTGAGAATGCTATTAAGCTCTACCAAGGTGAGCTTGGTGGGCAGATCAAAACTATACGCAACTCTCTATTGAATTTACTTGCTGAGCTTACTGCTTGTATTGATTTCCCTGACGAGGTTAAGGATTTTGATAGGGGGAAGTATCAACAATTGATCGCTGGGCATATTGAAAAGATTGACGAGATTTTAGCTGGAGAGTCAGAAGGACACATCTTGCGTGAAGGTTACAAAGTGGCTTTGATTGGTGCGCCAAATGTTGGTAAATCCACTTTGCTCAATACTCTACTCAAAAAAGAACGAGCGATAGTTACTAATATAGAAGGCACTACTCGAGACCTGATTGAAGAAAGTTATAGTATCAAAGGTTTACCGATTGTTTTGCTTGATACGGCTGGAATTAGAGAGAGTGATGATACTGTTGAGCAGCTAGGGATAGAACGCAGCCAGCAGGCAATTGAAGAAGCTGATTTGGTTTTGCAACTTGAGGATGTTCGGTCATTGCGAGCAACGAAGCAATCCAGCAAAACACTGAAAGTGGCAACAAAGATAGATTTATGCACTGATGACTGGATTGCTTCGTCGCAAGCTCCTCGCAATGACAGCGCTGATATTGCAATCTCAGCTCAAGAAGGCACCAATATCCCAGAACTCAAAGAATTAATCTACTCAAGAATTCTTGAAACCAAGAAAGTAAATGATCAAGTGAAGATTAACCACCGTCAGGCTGATCTTTTGCGTAAAGCCAAAGCTGCTCTAGAGAAATCTCAAGCTGCCACTCATTTAGCTACGGATTTTTGGACTATTGATTTACGTGGGGCGATAGCTGCTCTGGGTGAGATTACTGGTGAGACATTAACAGAAGAATTATTAGACAATATTTTTTCTAGATTCTGTATTGGTAAGTAGAGGGTCATTGCGAGGAGTTCAGGGACGCCACATGTTGATTACCCTGCTGATGACAGGGAGCCCCGTAAGGACGAAGCAATTCAATGCACCAGCTTGGTCTATGCATTAGATTGCCACGTCGACTTCGTCTCCTCGCAATGACCGAGAGCCTCAAATGCTATTATTAACTCATGCGTGAATCCAAACCACTATTTGATATCACTGACGACAGAGATTTTAAGTTTGCAATCATAACTGCCAGCTGGAATCATGAATTCAACAATGAGATGGCTGAATCAGCTAGAGCAGCTCTTGAAGAATTAAATCTATCGGTGATTGATGAATTCCAAGTGCCAGGCGCGCTTGAGATGCCATTGATGGCACTAGAACTTGCTGAAGAAGGTGGTTACGACGCGATTATTTGTTTCGGTACGATCTTTAGAGGCGAGACTTTGCACTTTGAATTAGTAGCTCAGCAAAGTGCTAGGGGTTTGATGGATGTTTCACTAGCTACCAGCGTGCCAATTCTTAATGGAGTCCTTGCTTGTGAGAACCATGAGCAAGCCAAAGTTAGAGCTTCACGTGAGCAAGAAGATAAAGGTAGAGAAGTTGCGCTCTCGGCTATTGCATTAGTGCAACAAATTGCTCAAATAAGTAGTCGCTATCATGCGGTCCAGGGCTAGCCTCTGGGTGATACTGTACTGAGAACACGTTGTTTCTATTCTTTAATCTAAGCCCAGCGACTGTATCATCGTTGATATTGAGGTGAGTAATCTCGAGATTCTCAGGGAGACCTTCCTTGCTGACGGCAAAACCATGATTGTGTGAAGCAATTTCAATCTTGCCGGTCTTGAGGTTCTTGATTGGTTGGTTAGCACCACGGTGACCAAACTTGAGTTTGAAAGTATTAGCGCCACAAGCAAGAGCTAGGATTTGATGCCCTAGGCAAATACCAAAAATAGGTTTGCCAAATTTATTAAGCAACTCTTGTACAGTTTCGATTGCGTAATCTACTGCAGCTGGATCTCCAGGTCCATTGCTTAAAAATACTCCATCAGGATTTTGTTCCAGAATATAGTCTATAGAAGTATTTGCCGGCACTACTTCTACTTCACAGCCATGACTAATTAATTTATTGGTGATGTTTTGTTTGATACCGAAGTCAAGCGCGATGACTTTATAGGTCTTGGAGAAAAGCTCTGTAGACTTGACTGACAGTTTGCCCGGGTAGCTAGCTTTGCAACTAACCTCAGAAGCTAGATCTTGACCGTCCATACTAGGGCTTGCTTGAACTTGTTTGAGTAAATCTTCACTAGTCAGTGAATCATCGTCTGTGATTGCGGCACGCATTGCACCTTTGTCGCGGATATGCTTAGTAATAGCTCTAGTGTCTACATCATAGATAGCAGCAATATTATGCTTCTTGAGAAATTCATCGAGACTTTCTTGAGCTCTAAAATTACTAACGATTGGACTGTAGTTCTTGAGTACCATACCTTTGGCACGGGCTTGCAAATCTGGTGATTCGTAGTCGGCGTTGTTACAGCCGTAGTTGCCAATCTCAGGGTAGGTGAACGTAATAATTTGTCCGGCGTAACTTGGATCGGTCATGGTTTCCTGGTAACCGGTCATGCCAGTATTGAATACTAGCTCACCAAAACTGGTGCCGCTAGCTCCCAAGGATTTGCCTTGGAATTCTCTACCATCTTCAAGAAGGAGTTTTGCCATTAAAACTATATTGTAACATCTGTGTATTTAAGCTTCAAAGATTTCTCTTAAAACCTGGTCATCCTCTAGGTTCTCAAGCTTTATGAAATTAACTTTAAAGTCCTTATATTCTAATTCAGCTTCAATATTTTCATTGATGATGTAAGCAGCTTGTAGATTTCTGTAATTATTGATGAAAGTTTTCATAGCATCTGGTATCTCGGCTC
>JAPPOW010000178.1 GCA_028817775.1 Candidatus Melainabacteria bacterium
ATTTATCATATTCTTCAATGCCATTTTGTAAGTAGATTTTAGTGTCAGCTTTTATATTATCCAGCAAGTAATTAAGAGCACGCTTACCCCATGGATCTTGCTTGTATTCAGGTGCATCAATACCAATCAACCTCAGTTCAATTCGCTCGCAATCTTGCATGCATTCATAATCAGTAACAAAACATGAGTCAGCGTCATTTGCATGAAGCAGTCTATAGACAGGAATGTCTTGGGTACAAGAACTTAATAAGAGTGTAATTAATAAATATCTAAGTACAATCACAATGGGATCCTGACGTCGCTTTGCTCCTCAGGACGACAATGATCTTATCACGCTGTGCTAGTATGCACAAAGTGCCTAAGCGTTATCACTATCTGGAAATTATCACAGTTGCTTTTGTATTAATTTTGATCTTAAGCAACTTAGTAGGTAGTGCTAAGATCACCCAACTTTGTCTTGCTGAAGATTGGTGCTTAAGCCTTAGTACAGGGCTCTTGCTTTTTCCTGTCTCATACCTAATTGGTGATATTCTAACAGAAGTCTATGGCTATTCAGCTTCAAGACGTGTCATTTGGACAGGTTTTGGAGCGCTCTTAGCAGCTAATCTAATCATTCAATTTTTTGTAGTCTTGCCAGCTGATCCTGAGTGGGGCTTACAACAAGCTTACTCGCAGGTTTTTAAAATGAGCTTGCGAATTAGTATTGCAAGCATTATTGCTTTTGCTGCTGGTGAGTTTACCAATAGTTATGTCATCGCCAAGCTCAAACTCTGGCTCAAAGGTAAACATCAATGGGTAAGAATTATTGGCTCAACCATGGCTGGTGAGCTAGTAGATACCTTAATTGTCATACCACTAGGATTTTACGGTGCCCAAGGTTATCCAGTAGAGATATTGTTTAAAATTATGATGAGCAAGTACGTCATCAAAGTTGTTTGGGAAATTATTGCTTATCCACTAATCACTGTGCATCTAATCAAATTTCTCAAAACAGCGGAGCATGAAGACTATTACGACAAAGATACAAACTTTAATCCATTTCACTTATGAGCACAAAACTAATCACTGGCGCAACTATTATTAATGAAGGGCAAAACTTCAAGGCTGATGTCCTAATTGATGGTGAGTTAATCAGCAAAATTCTAGAGCCGGGTACTACAAAAACTGCAGATGAAATCATTGATGCCAGCGGTCTGTATTTAATTCCAGGCATGATTGATGACCAAGTACATTTTCGTGACCCGGGGCTCACACATAAAGGTGATTTGTATACAGAATCAAGAGCAGCTGTTGCTGGTGGTATCACAAGCTTTATGGAGATGCCTAATACCGTACCACGCTGCTTGAGTCAAGAATTACTTAAGGACAAATACAAATTGGGTGCTGAGAAATCACTGGCTAATTTTTCTTTCTATATGGGCACAGCGAATGACAATCTTGAAGAAGTACTCAAGACTGACCCAAGTACTGTCTGTGGTATCAAAATCTTTCTTGGAGCTTCTACTGGCAATATGTTAGTTGATAATCCAGAGGTAATTGAAGCGGTGCTGCGCTACTCAGCTGAAACTGGCTTAATTGTTACAGTACACAGTGAAGATGAAGATACTATTATTGCCAACTCAAATAAATACAGAGAGGAGCATGGAGAAGAACTAGATCTAAAGTACCATCCAGAGATTCGTTCACGTGAGGCTTGTTACAAATGTACCCAGAATATAATTGAGCTTGCCAAGAAAACCAAAGGCAACCTTCATGTTCTGCACTTAAGCACCGCAGAAGAACTTGAACTCTTTGAAGCTGCTGATATCGACGGTAAGCATATTACAGCTGAAGCCTGCGTGCATCATCTTAGTTTTAGTGATGAAGATTACGCTAGCCGCGGCGCTCGAATCAAGTGGAACCCTGCAATCAAAAAACCAAGTGATAGAGCAGCCATTCAAGCAGCAGTGAATAATGGTCGGATCGACATTATCGCAACAGATCATGCCCCGCACACATTAGAAGAAAAATCATCTAAGAACTATTTCAAATGTCCAGCAGGTGGACCACTGGTACAACATGCACTAGTTGCGTTACTAGAATTGCATCACCAAGGAGTCTTTAGTTTAGAGACAATAGTAGAGAAAACTTCACACAATATTGCCCGCAGATACAAAGTCCACAAACGTGGTTATATTCGTGAAGGTTATTACGCAGACCTTTGTTTATTAGACCTCAATAGCCCATGGACAGTGGATTCCAGCAATACTCTATACAAATGCGGCTGGTCACCATTTGATGGTGATAGTTTCAAATCACAAATTAAATACACTTTGGTTAACGGTCAGATCGCTTATAACAGTGGCGAGATAGTTGAAGCTAATTCTGCCCAAAGGATAAGGTTTGATCGAATTTAGATCTGGATGACACTGAGCTTGCATGTGGTAGACACCTAATTTCAACATTTCCAAGTAAAAATTATGCATAATGGTTTTTGTGAATGAGAACCAAAGAACCTATATCAGCACACTGTACTATTTTGGTGCTGGCTATTGTTTATTGCCTTTAGGAATGATACTGCTAAATCACATGACTGGAAGTGAATTTATTCTAGATGCCAGATTTGCACTAGCCCTGATATTTGCTACAGTTGGTGTACTACTACTGGTTGTAGTGTATAATAAAATTAAGGAGAATTAAATGACCCAAGACACAATAGCTTCAATTTTTTGTTCTAGCTTTATAGTCATTTTTGCTTTAAGTTTCTACTTCCTAGATCTAAATACTAGACCCAAGAAAAAAAACAAGAAAGCTCTTGCAATCTATGGCATGTAGTCTCTGACTTGATTTCATAGACCATATCTTTTAAATCCCAATCATTAATGATAGATCTAAGCAAACGATCTACTTGCTTCTGATAAACTGGATTAGCCCAACGGTAACCGTCATCCTTGACCTCAAACATAATTGGTAAATAAATCAAGAGATCATAGTTTTGAGCTTGCTCGTAAGCTAGTTGATAAAACTCTTCACTAGTTTCAACAGTAGAACTATTCCACGACCAGCGCATATAGTAAGCCCAAGCATCAATGGTCGATCGGTCAACGATAAAGCTACCAGCTTGCTTCTCAAGTTCAATTTGTTTAGTTAGAACATCAAATCTAAATTGATTCATGTCTTCAGATATAGGGTAAGGAGAATCATAACCTCGCTCAGCGCAAAGCTTACGCACCACTTCTTCAATTTTGACATATCTGGATTGCCACGTCGAACTTCGTTCTCCTCGCAATGACAGTGAGGGATCAAACAAAGCATCAAGCAAAGTAGTTTTACCAACTCCAGCAGCTCCAATAATTGCTATCTTAGATTTATTGCTCACGCTGTTTGCTTGTCAAAGTACAAGAATCAATACCCATCATATCCATATTGGAAGCACCTGGAGGTACAATAGGCCAAACATTCATTTCATAAGCCATCGGTACATCAATTACAGTAGCTTCTGGATCTTCAAAAGCTTTAGCCATAACTTCTTCAAGCTCGGCTCTAGTCTGCGGTTTATAACCTTTGAGCCCATAGGCATCAGCAAGTTTCACAAAATCAGGGCTGCCATGTTTCAAATCAACATGAGAGTAGTGCTTATCATAGAACAGATCCTGCCACTGACGAACCATACCAAGGTTCTGGTTATTAAAAATACAAGTGATAACTTTTAGGTCATAGGCTTTGAGTGTACCAAGCTCCTGCTCGCACATCTGAAAACTACCATCACCACTGATATTGACTGCAACTTCATCTGATCTATCATTATCACTACCTTCTGAATCTTTGAGTGCCGCTGCTGCTCCCATCGCAGCTGGCAAACCAAAACCCATAGTGCCAGCACCGCCACTAGTAAGCCATTTGCGTGGACCATTAATTTCAGCGTATTGAGCAGACCACATTTGATGCTGCCCTACATCAGTAGAGTAAACAACTTTATCACCGCCAAGTTTAGCGATTGATTTAAGTACATGCTGCGGGCTAATCAATTCTTCAGCAATTGGATCATAATCAAGTGGGTACTCATCCTTCCATTCTTGAACTTTATTAAGCCACTCTTCAGTATCTGGTTTCTGCTCTTCAATTTTGGCAATTAATTCTTCAAGCACTAAACGGGCATCACCAACTATCGGAATATCAATCTCAGAGCGCATCTTACGGTTCTTACCAACTTCAGCTGGATCAATATCTATATGAATGACATCAGCGTCTGGGGCAAACTCAGCAATCTTACCAGTGACCCTATCATCAAAACGAACACCAACAGCAATCAAAAGATCACAATTATAGATAGAAAAATTAGCGTAAGCGGTTCCGTGCATACCTAGCATTCCTAAAAATAGTGGATGCTTATGAGGCATTGCTCCCTTACCTTGTAAAGTAGTAGTCACTGGAATATTACAGCTTTCACCAAGCTCTTGTAATAATTTAGAAGCACCTGAATTGATCACGCCGCCACCAGCATAAATCACTGGTCGACGCGCCTCTAATATTTTTTTAGCAGCGTTAGAAATTTGTCTAGGGTTACCTTTGGTACGAGGTTTGTAGCCACGGATATCAGCCTTGAAATTATCATCTACTCTATTGTTGGCATCAACTTCGTACTCGCCATTAAGAACATCCTTTGGCATGTCAATCAAAACTGGTCCAGGACGACCAGAGCCAGCTATGTGAAAGGCGTTAGCAACTGCAGTAGCTAATTTCTTTGGTTCTTTAATCAGGTAACTATGTTTAACTATTGGGTAAGTAATGCCGGTAATATCAGCCTCCTGGAAAAAATCAGAACCAATACCAAAAGTTGGTACTTGCCCAGTAAGGCAAACAATTGGAGTTGAGTCCATATAAGCGTCTGCAATTCCAGTAACTAAATTAGTAGCACCAGGACCACTTGTTGCTAGCACTAAGCCAGGGCGACCAGCAACCCGGGCGTAACCTTCTGCAGCATGGCAACCACCTTGTTCATGTCGTACTAGTATATGCAGTAAGTCTTGCTCACCATAAAGTTCATCATAAAGACCAAGCAATACACCACCAGGATAGCCAAAGAATCTTTTGACGCCTTGACGTTTAAGTTCTTTGAGTAAGGCTTTAGCACCAGTGGTTATTTCTTTGGTTTCTGGCATTATTGAAATATATACTAACAGAAATAATAAGTCACAGAAACTCAAGCCAAAGTTTACTGGCAAGCATTAGCAGTCCGTGCTATTATCTACAACGTGATTGATGCTGAAAAAATAAATAGATTATCTAGTTCTAATTGGGATCCAATTGATCTTAGACCACAAAAGATACAATCGCAAAGAACGCCAGATGAATATCTATCTCTACCAGGTTATATTGGAGGAATAAGAGTTGCTTGTGATAGAGCTGAAGCTGAAAGATTAGCTGCTAGTCGTAACGATGAAATTAATAGCACTGTAGGAGCAAAGACTTGCCTAGATGGAACTGAATATACAGTGTTGGCGTCAAAAGCAGGTGGTAGTCGTGATGCTATTAGCATAAGTATTTCAGAACCAAAGAACCTGTGGGGAGATACTTTTTTTATTGCGCCTGGTGCGCAAGATTAAG
>JAPPOW010000133.1 GCA_028817775.1 Candidatus Melainabacteria bacterium
TAACATAAGTTTAGCATCTGGTTTATATTTAAAGCTAAATTTATCTATTTCAGCTTTTTAACTGTTCTTTTGGCTTGACCAATACTTTTCGCTGGCTTTGGCATGTCTTCAGGCATTGTGCCACCAAGTTCTTTGATAGTCTGTCTCACCTTTGCACCAACTTGATGGTGAGCTTTGTTAGCCTTAGATTTACCTTGGATTTTTTCTCTACGAATTTTTTCTTCTGTTTGTGTTGCTCTAAATAGATTTGCTGCAAGTTCACCGCTCGACATATGATCCAGAATTTGCTGACTTTTCTTCAGTTGTTTTCTTCGGTGAATTTCTCTAGCACCGAGTCCTCCGTATAAGCCTCTATAACCATGATCTTGAAAAACTGCAAATTCAATTCCAGCTTTGACTCCAGCGTCTTTGGCTGCAGAAGCGAGGTGTTTATTGTGTACTTTAAGTTCTTCTCTAAGTAGAACTCTTTTTTCGTCTTCAGTTAGAGAAGAAAAATTCTCATCGTCTTCCAGTTCTTTTCTGCGGGTTTGGATTGCAAAGTAGGTTTGCCCGAGTGCGACAATTTCTTTACGTGGGTCAGCGTTCTGTACTATCAGATAGCAAGCGTAACGAGAGAGCAAAATGTCCTCAAGCTCTCTTTGGCTCCCTGAGCCGATTACGACCATGTCGGTGACGTCAACGAAATGGTCCAAAACCTTTTGCTGACTGTTTTTGCAAGAACCCTGAGCTTTGTGTATTACAGTTTTGAAGTTCCTGTAGTCTGAATAATCCAAGGCCAGAGCCAATTCTCGGGCTGACCAGTATTCATTACCTTCTTCATCCATGATTTTGATTTCTTCAAAATTATTCTCACTTCTTTTCTTAATATTCATTAGCAATGAATCCTATCATTCTTTTGTTTGAAAAGGGGACAATATGTGGCAGACACCTAGTATTTAATTCTTAAGCGCTAGTTAGACTTGCATTGACTAATGATCTAATTTTAGCTTTACAAGCTTCTTTGTCATTTGCTCTTGCCAGTTCTCTTAATTTATTAAGCTCTTGCTTGAGCTCCTCATCACTTAGTTGAGAACTAATCTTAGCTTTGTAAATCTTGTCAGTAAGTTTATGATCGACAAACTCATCAGAGGTCAATAATTCTTCGTAGAGTTTCTCGCCCTCACGTAAGCCGGTGATTTCTATCGGTACATCCTCAAGTGAGAAACCAGCCAGTTGAATAAACTGCTCGGCTAGATCATGGATCTTGACTGGCTCACCCATATCAAGCACCATGATCTCACCACTTGTTGCGCGGGCACCAGCTTGAATTACTAACTGCGCTGCTTCTGGGATAGTCATGAAATATCTAATCGCTTCTTTATGAGTAACAGTGATTGGCATACCAGCTTTGACTTGTTTTTCCCAGACTGTAATCACCGAACCACGTGAACCAAGCACATTACCAAAACGCACAGCTGTATATTTTGTCTGTGGGAATTCTTTGGAGCTCATGAGACTTACTTTCTCAGCGAGGCTCTTGGTTGAACCCATAATGCTTGTTGGATTAACAGCTTTGTCGGTACTGACAAGTACAAAGGCTTGCACTCCATGTTTACCGCTGAGTCTGGCAATATTCTGAGTGCCTAGAACATTGTTCTCAAAAGCCTCACAAGGATTGACTTCCATTAGGTGTACATGTTTGTGAGCTGCTGCATGGAAAACTACTTCTGGTTTAAACTCCTCGAAGATGGCATCAATACGTTCACTATTACGAATGTCAGCAATGCGTTTAATGATTTGGTCTTGTTCCAAGTGTTCAGCAATTGTGTGCCAGGTATCAAAGATTGAATTTTCTCCCTTGCCTAGTAAACAAATCTGAGCGATATTACAATTCTTGGCTAGTTGCACGCAAAGTTCTTTACCAATCGAGCCACCCGCACCAGTCACCAATACTCGCTTGCCTTCAAGTAAGGCATGCACTTCTTCACCACTCAAATCAACAGCTTCACGTCCAAGTAAATCTTCCATACTTAGCTTACGAATTTGATCAACAGTCACCTGCCCGCCAGCAAGTTGGTCTACGCCTGGGATGGTGCGGACATCAATGCCAGTAGAATTGCAGAGCTGATTAAGTTTGCGGCGCTGGTCCAATGCCAAGCTCGGTATTGCAATAATGATTTGATCTACCACTAATTCTTCAACCCAGTATTGCAAGTCTTCGATAGCGCCTAGAACCTTGATACCTTCATTGAGCACCATGCCGTGTTTACGGTCATCATCATCAAGTACAGCCACTACTCTAAGTCCAGTCTCGGGGTGGCTTTGGATTGCTTGAATCGCCTGCAGTCCAGCTTCGCCAGCACCAATGATGAGGGTACGTTTTTGCTTACCATCAAGATGTTTGAGCCGGTTGCGGATATTACGCTGATCAACCAAATAAGCCCGTAGCAAACGCACACCAGCCAGTAAACCTACAGCGATAAATAAATCAAGAATGATGACACCGTAGGAGAGTGCAAAAACATCAGCTTTATTAGGACTAAGTCCAAAAAATCTTGGTAATGCCATGATGAACGCAGCAAGTACAAATGACCTAACCAAGTGGATCAATTCGTTGACTGAAGTATAGCGCCAGAACCTAGTATAGGTGCCAAAGATCATTAGTACAAAGAATTGCAAAGCAACTACTAATGGCAAGATCTTCCAGAGTTGCACTTCATAAATAAATTTGTCAGTATGGGTAACAATGCCAGCTTCTAATCTAGTGATAGTTGCAAGTACTAGTGCTAGCGCTAGTAAACTGAGGTCAATTGCAATGCGGAATAAATTCTTGAGTTTAAACATCGGCTAAAGCTTTGATAAATGCTTGATTCTCGGCTGCCTTACCAATGGTAACACGCAGCGCTCGCTCGCTGACACTAGGCATGGCGCGGATAATAATGCCCTTGGACATTAGTGTCTCTAGTACTTCAGTGGCTGGCTTAGTAGTTTCAAACAATAAAAAGTTAGCTTGAGACGTGCGAGCTTGGTAACCAAGCTTCTCAAGTTCTGTTATTAAGTAAGCTTTGCCTTGGATATTGTTGTCAATGATTTTCTGCAGATGCTCACGATCTTCAAGTGCTGCTTTGGCTGCAGCAAGACTCGGTCTGCTGCAAAGGAATGGCGTGCAGAATTTTAAATATTTGGATTTGAGCTCACGTGACATTAGTGCGTAACCCACTCTATAACCTGCCATGGCATAAGCTTTGGAGAAGGTATAGCCAATGACTATATTTGGGTATTGCTCAACTAGTCCACTACAATCATATGATGGGATTGCAAACTCAATATAGGCATGATCGATAAACAAGATGATATTTTGCGCTAATAATTCCTTGGCTAGTGCTTCGATTTCATTTACAGCAATAGCGTCACCAGTAGGATTATTAGGACTACAAAGAAATACTATTTTGCTATTGTCCTTGACTGCCTGAGCCAGACTAGAAACAGGCTCAGAGCGCTTGACTTCAATGATTTCAATGCCGCGGCGAGCTGCTGCAAAATCATAATATATAAAAGTAGGTGTGTAATTTACTATGGAGTTTTGTTCTGAGCAAAATAGCATTAATAAGTGGTCGATTACACTATCCATGCCATTACCTACAACGACCCCAAGTTTATTCATATCAAAGCCACGCTTGGCAAAATTATTTTCTAACCGCTCCATCAAAGATTCAGAATAGGGTTCATCGTAGTAGTTTGAATTGGCTGCTACTTCTTTGGCTGCAGCTATGGCTAATGGGCTGGTACCAATGGTGGATTCATTGCCGGCAAGACGAATGATTTGATCACGGTTTAGACCATATTTGTTCATGACATACTCAAAAGTTTTACCGGCTTGATATTCGCCGCTGTTTTGAAGCCATGAGTTTAGAGTTGAGTTTGGATTCATTTTTCTTTGTTATAACAGTTTAGCCTGCAGAAATACTGATGGTGCTTGTTTTTTCACTATAATATAGGCTAAAATCGTATATTATGTCGAGCTCGTTAGTTTTAGGTAGTTTTGGATTACCACTGCCAATGGATAGGACCTATCTTACAATGCCTGTCGCTATTAATTTTGTTCGCCGCTGCCCAAGTGCATCAGCATTAGAACAAGAGCATCGTGACTCACGTCTGCAATTTGATACTTTGATGCAGCAGCAGATTCATCCCACAATACGCAAGCTTGGTCAGTCTACTCATAATGGTTTTACAACGAGACTTGCAAGTTATAGAGTGAGGGATGGGAGACGGATACACAATACAAGTTTCTTTGAGCCACCTCAGGACTGGTGCAGGCAGCCACTTCTATATGGAACTTTGGGTGACAAAGATATTGAAATGATTCCAGCTTCAAATGATCAAGCTAGATTCAAAACCCGTGAGCAAGATCCCAATAGTTACAGTCGCCAGGAGCTGGTACTCTTGAATGCTGTTTTTGAAAAATTAGATAAACCTGGAAGATTGAAACTAAACGGCGTGGCTGTTTAATCTCAGACACTGTAATAACTTGGTTGCAATCATTGATTTAGAACTCTTGGCAAGGCGAGTTAGCTCTCCTTGAGCGTCGACTATCACCACCTCAGCTTGATCTGCTCCAAAAGCAGCTGGTGAATTAACAACTATTAGGTCTAGATTCTTGCGTACAATCTTGTCCTTGGCTTTCTCTATTGCATTTTCAGTTTCCACACTAAATGCCACTACTACTTGATTATCATTTTTACCAGCTGCAAGCTCCGCAATAATATCAGTGGTTTGTTCAAACTCTACTGTTAGGTTTTGTTGGGTTTTGATTTTTTGAGCTGCGATTGCTTTGGGTTTGTAGTCAGCGACTGCAGCTACCATAATCAAAACATCTGCTTGCTTGAACTCATCACGCAAAGCCGCCTGCATCTCCTCATGACTTTCAACATGAATTACTCGATCAGGATTAATATCATCAGGCACTGCCATGGTTGTCACCACAGTTACTTGAGCAGCTTGATTGAGAGCTTCTCTAGCCAGGGCAAAACCCATCTTGCCAGAACTTTCATTGGTCAGGTAACGTACCGGGTCAATTTTCTCGCGGGTTGCTCCAAGTGAGATGAGAATTTTTTTGCCGGCTAGCTTGCCACTGCCACCAAGTAGCTCGGTGACTTTATTGATGATCTCTTCAAACTCAGCAAGCCTTCCTGGTCCATAGGTTTTGCAGGCAAGCTCACCTACAGCAGGATCAACAAAGTGGTAATTAATAGCTTTGAGTTTGCGGTAATTTTCCTGAGTCAGGGCATGCTGCCACATATTAGTATTCATGGCTGGTGCAACTAGTACGGGTGCCTTGGTCGCAAGCACTGTGTCATAGAGCATCTCATCACTAATACCATTAGCAAGTTTAGCTAGGCAGTTTGCAGTTGCTGGAGCAATCAAAATCAAATCAGCCTGTTCAGCTAATTTAATATGATCGATTTCTTGCTGGCTCTTGAGTGGCTCGTGACCAAAAACTTTATTTTCAGAGATGACCTCCAGGCTCAACGGGCTAACAAACTGAGCTGAGTTACGAGTCATCAATACATGTACTGTCGCGCCTAACTTTTTTAAATCTGAAACTAGCTGTACTGATTTATATGCGGCGATACCCCCACTGATGCCAAGGATGATAGTTTTGCCACTCAGTTGCATAGCTAAGCACTAATTATAGGCTATATCAGGATCTATTAAAAATGTATTAACGACAGGATCAGGGTAAGTTAAGATATAATTTGTGCATGGGACCTATCGCAAGAACTGCCGAGGCTCTTCCACAACATTTTGCTAGACAAGCGCGAGCTTTAATCAATCAAAAAATAGAAAGTCTGAGGATAAGTGCTAGAGAGCTTAGCCCTGCTGTAAGGGGGACCATGCTTAATTTGTCTCGAAGTTTAGAAGAGGCGGATCCCGCGCAGCCAGATTATCCCAGAGACGAAGTTCAAAAACAAAACAAACTTTTCGCTCGAGTCTTGGGTGCACTTTCAAGATTTCTTGCAAGCGTTAGTGATCAACCAAATGCAGCAGTTCAGGTCAATGATTATATTCAGCAGTTTTTGCATGACCCAAGAAGATATATTTCTTTTTATCGAATCATTCAAGCTGCTTTGAATCATTCATAATGCTATCCTTATAGCCCATGGGCAAAGTATTAATCACGGACAAACTTAGTGACACTGGAATTGAGATTCTCAAAGAATCCTGTGAGGTAGATTACAAACCAGGTTTAGCACCAGATGAACTTTCCTCCATTATCAAGGATTACGATGCTCTCTTGGTACGCTCACAAACCAAGGCCACCAAAGAAATTCTAGAGAACGCGGCTAATCTCAAAATTATTGGTAGAGCTGGAGTTGGAGTCGATAATATTGATCTTGAAGTTGCTACCGAGAAGGGTATCATTGTTGTCAACTCACCAGAGGGTAATACCATAGCCGCTGCTGAACATACAGTAGCTCTGATGATGTCATTGGCTCGTCATATTCCGCAAGCGGATGTCTCTTGCAAGGCAAACAAATGGGAGCGTTCTAATTTTCTTGGTACTGAACTCAAAGGACACATACTTGGAGTTGTTGGTTTAGGTAAGATTGGACAGCATGTTGCCAAAGTAGCTTTATCACTGGGTATGAAGGTCAACGCCTATGATCCATTTGTCTCTGACGAGCGAGCTGAAGATCTTGGCGTTAAGAAAGTAGAACTCAATGGCATCTTCCGTAGTTCTGATTTCATCACTTTGCATATTCCTAAGAACAAGGAAACAATGAATTTGATTGATAAGGAAACTATCGAGCAAATGAAAACGGGAGTGCGCATAGTCAACTGTGCTCGTGGTGGTCTGATCAATGAAGAGGATCTGGCTGATGCTATCAAGTCTGGCAAAGTGGCGGGTGCCGCGATTGATGTATTTGATTCAGAGCCTTGTACTGACTCACCTTTACATAGTTGTGGTGATAAAGTGATTCTCACGCCACACTTGGGTGCTAGCACTAACCAAGCCCAGCTTAATGTAGCTGTCGATGTGGCTGAACAAATTCGTGATGTGCTTGGCGGCGGCGTAGCTCGTTCTGCGGTCAACTTACCTGGTCTTAAACCAGAATTAGTGAAGCACATCAAACACTACTTAGCTTTGGTTGAGTATATGGGTTCTATGTCACGTCAACTAGCGCAAGGTGTGATTAAAGAAATTGAGATTGAAGCACTCGGTGAACTTTCTGGTAAGAATATTGATGGTATTAAGCTAGCAATTCTCAAGGGTGTACTTTCGGTGCATCTTGATTCAGTAAGTTTTGTCAACGCTCCGCTAATTGCTAAGGAGCGTGGTATCAAAGTCACTGAGCTTAAATCAGAAGACTCAGGTGCCTATATCGACAAGGTGAGAATCACACTCAAAACTGATCAGGGTGAGCGTACTATTGCTGGTACTGTACTCCAGGGTGATATCCCTGCGATTGTGCAGATTGACAGTTTTCCTGTAAATATCAGACCAGAGAATCATTCGATTGTAACTTTCCATAACGATCAACCTGGTGTAGTGGCGCAGGTTTCACAAATCTTGTATGAAGCGGATATCAATATTAGTGGTTTGAATCTTGGACGCAAGAAGGATTCTGATTCTTCCAGTGCGGTGATGGTGATTAATGTTGATGGTCAGGTTGCTGATGAGGATTTAGCGAAGATTGAAAAACTTGACGGAATCAATATAGCTAAGTACGTACAGTTGAAAGGCGTCTAACTTGTCATCCTGAGCGAAGCGTCAGGATGACAGTAGTTTTTCAATATCCCTAGCAGCAACGGTACCACTAGCAACTGCAGTAGGCACACAAGGATTAATCGGATCAGAGAGATCACCAATAGCATAAACTCCAGCAAGTGAAGTTTGCATAGTATAAGGATCAACTTTGACATAGTTAGTTGAATCAAGTTCTAGCTCTGGCATAAACTGAGTTATTATTTCTGAGTTTGGCAAGTAGCCAAGGCGAGCAAAAATATATTCTGTTTCGATTTTTTGACCATCTTGAAGGATAAGAAGGGTTAATTTTTGACTTAGGTCAACGGAGTCAGCCTCCAAAGCCTCATCTGCTGCGTTATACTCATCCCTCGCAATCCTCATTGACGCACCAGTCAACTCCGGTTGCTCGGGATGAGCAAGCCTTGCATCTGAGGGCTTTGTAGACAGACTCCGAATCTCTGAGTGGTGGTAGATTGTTAAATTCTTTAGTTCAATAGCTTGGTTTATTAGTTGTTGTTGTGCTCTAGCTTGAGAGCGGTGAATTAAATATACTCGTTTAGCTGCTCTGGCAATTAAGCAAGCTGACTGGTAAGCGTTGTCACCACCACCTAGTACTGCTATTGTTTTACCAGCGTAGAGTTCTGGGTTAACGCCATCGAGCGGTGCAAAAGAAATTAATTCTTTGATCTTCTCAAAGCCAGGGATTGAGCTGAGACTTTCATGACCACGGATACGAGTACCAGTTGCCCAAACTATTGCTGCAAAGTTTTGAGCTTCTTGTCCCCTAAGTTTGATTTGAAATTTTTCAGCTTGTCTTTCAATTGACTCAAGCTTGGCGTCGTAAATTATCGGGATCTTTTTTTCTTCTATGTGCTGCTGGTAGAGCTTAGCGATCTCTGGTCCTGAGTGATCAAGCAAACCTAGTACCCAAGCGTTAGTCTTGCAATTAAGGTTCTGCAAACCACCAAGCTCACTAGTTCGCTCAATAATCACTGGTTCAAGTCCATAGAGTTTACACCAGAGGGCGCAGGACATACCGGCGGGACCGCCGCCAATAATTGCAACAGCCTTCAAAGTCCCCAGCCTCCAGCCACTTCAATATTTTGTCCAGTGATATAGTCTGACTTAATTAGAAAACAAACCGTATCCACCACTTCATCAAGGCTTGCGAGCCTGTCCATAGGAATTTTATCCATTGCCTTATGTTCAACTGAATTGTCCATAGTGCCTGGTGAAACCATATTGACTCTGACTCCATACTCGGCTTCAGTTTTGGCAAGTCCGCGAGTCATAGTCAGTAAGCCAGCTTTGCAGCTTTGATAAGCGATGATTCTTTCACTTGGAATATTGCTCTCTAGTCCTGCAAAACCAATATTGATTATGCTGCCCTTGCTTTGGCGCAGTTGTGGCAAAGCTAATTTGGATAAATACCAGGCTGCTGATAAATTTGTGCTGAGCATATCCTGCCATTCATCAAAGTCCATATCATCAATTGATTTAAGTACAAAATTACCAAGATTGTTTACAACTAAATCAATTTGCTGCTGTTCAGAAATTAGTTTTTCTATTTGTTTTGGATCTCTGAGATCATAATCTTGACTGCTAATACTTGGCACGATGTAGTCTTCGCTCTGAAGGCGCTCTGTAATTGCTTTGCCCAGTCCTTTGGAGTTGCCGGTTATCAGTGCAACTTTGCTCATCGTATTATTATAGCTTAAGCTAATTCATAGTTATTTTGATAGTTTGGCATAGCTTTAAGTTTGGCTATTTGAAAAGTTTTTCCGAATATCAGACGAATTGCTTCCCATTCGGCGCAGCTGCTATCACAAAGTTATTGTTGTTTTGCTTTGCAAAACGAAAAGGCAACGTGAATCCGATATGGGAAGCAATTGTCTGAATTCTCCAAAACTTTTCTTAGACCTCAGTAGGCTCAGCTAAATTCCCCTACCCTTGACCAGCAAAAGGCTCTGTCAAAGACGCATTGGAAAAATTTTTCAGAGGACCGATCACATTCATCGATCCTCTGAAGCGGCACGCGCAGTGTTGACCCTGCCAACTAATGCAGTAGCGAAGAGCGGTTCAGCGAAATTTTTCCAGTGCGTGCTTTGAAGAGCCGTTGCGGCAGGGCAAACCAGAGTTATAACCAAATTATCAAAATAACTATGAATTATTTTGCAGAAATAGTTACAATGGTAGCTATGCATAAACTACTTAGAGTTCTAACTTTATTGCTACTAGTCAACAGCTTTCTGGCTGTACAAGCAGAGGATAGTAAGCAAAGGTTAATCACGGTTACTGGTAAATCAAGCCTTAAGCTTGACCCAGACAAGGCTAGTGTCAGTTTTGCCATTATCAACAAAGAAAAGAAAGCCGAGTCAGCTCGCAAGCGCAATGAAACCGCTTCTAAGCGAGTGTTAAACGCAGTACGTGATTTGGGAGTCAAGGAGAAATTACTCAAACTTGAATCAATGCAAATTCATGAGGAGAAGAAGTATAACTCCAAAACTAGAACTTATGATTTCGATGGTTACAAGGCTGCACGCAGCTTTGTGGTTGAATTGCATGACTTGGATTTATTGGCTGAGGTCATTGCTGCAGTGATTAGCGAGGGTTCTAATGAATTGAGTAATGTGGAGTATGGACTCAAGAAACCAGAAGCTGCCAAAAAACTAGCCCTCAAAGATGCCATGGTTAACGCTATCGACAAGACAGACTTGATTTTGTCAGCTAGTAGCAGTAAGCGCGGTAAATTGGTTGAGGTTAACGAGCTTAGCAATAATTTGATTGGCTTCCCGCGGGCTGGCCGTGCTCATCCACGTATGTTGTCCTTAGCTTCAGCTGATGCAGTGGCTGAGAAGGATTCATATGCTCAAGGACAGATTGAGATTGAATCTTCAGTTAGAGTTTTGTTTGAGATTATTGATTAAGGGGTCATTGCGACCGCGAGCATAGCGTGGCGGGAAGCAATCTAGTGGATTGTTTTTGTTAGTGCATTGGATTGCTTCGTCGTAAACTCCTGGCAATGACGGTTAGTGTTTCAAATTAAAGATTGCATCTTGATCTGTGTAGATCTTGAGTTTATCAGCATGATATTTAATAAGGTAACCAAGCCCAGTATCTGGATCGTCAAAGGCTGCAGCTAAGGCTTTAGCTTTGTTCTTGCCTTTGGCAACAACAATGATTGCTTCGATTGAAGGCATGCGGAAAATATCAGTACCAATAGTGACTGCTTGCTTGCAGCCATGTTCTGCGGCGAGTGCTTCTGTCAGTTCCACCCGGTCTATAGAACTATTGATATAGTCTTCACCAATAAAAGCAACATGAGCAGTATTGGGGTCAGCACCTAAACCAAGTACTATCAAACGCGGGCCTCGAGCGCTTCTGATAAACCTTTCAAAATTAGGAATATCGTCAGGATTAATTTTATAAAATCTATCACCGCATTGATTGACTAGTTCTTTAAGTTCAGATGCCAAACGATCTCCAAAACTAGTTTTGGCATCAATCAATTCATCAAGGTGAGTCAGGCTTAGCTGCGGGTGTACTTGATAGTGCTGCTCGCGATAAATATCACTGCCATCTTTTTCATCGCGTAATCTATTCTCATCTTCACTGAAATAATGATTTACTTGAGGATAAATACCATCTTCAAAAGTCTTACCTACTGGTAGCATGACGAGACCAGGCTTTTGCATTTCTTCAATCAAGAGATTAGCAATGAACTGATCAAGTTCTTTGGTGGTATCAAAACTTTGGATTAGTTCTTGTTGCAGGTTCATGATTGGGGGATCCTTAGGCTTCGCTCAGGATGACAGAAACTGAGACCAGTGATTTTTTGAATGCTAGCTAAGGAAGCTAGTTCTCGCTCTGATTGATCTCTGTCTAAATCAGAGACTTTGATGCCAAGTATTTTTATACCCTTGTTTTGAGCATGTTCAACACTAAGTAGAGTTTGGTTAATGGTGCCAAGACGAGCACTAATAACAAGAACTAGTGGTAAATCAAGTGCTAGAGCAATATCTGATACCAATTCTGCGTCATTGATTGGTACTGCTAGCCCGCCAGCACCTTCTACTACTACAAACTTATGCTTGCTTTTGATCTCATGCCAGTCTTGCTTTATTTGACTTAAGTCAATTTTTACGCCTTCTAGACTAGCAGCGTAATCAGGAGAAGCAGGCTCTGCCAGGTCGTAACTGCAATAACTTGTGATGCCAGGGATGGAAGCTTGGACTTCATCGTAGTCACTAGGCTTGCCGCATTGAATGACTTTGTAATAAGCAAGCTCTTCAAGTTTCAAACCTTGTTCCAGTTTTGATTTTAGTAATTCAATTGCAAAATGAGTTTTGCCAACACCAGTATCTGTTGCTGAGATAAAAATATGATTAGTGATCATCACCCTGAAGAATTGCATCAGTATCGATTTCTTCATCTTCAATGCCTGAGTATTTATTCAGTATCAAACAAGAAATTGAATCGAAGCTTACATTAACCATAGTGCGGGTCATATCAAGCACCCTATCAATACTCAGGATCACCCCAATTGCCTCAAGCGGCAAGCCTACTGCTTGGAAGACAACGGCAATGGTAACCAAGCTACCATGTGGGATTCCAGGAGTACCAAAGGTTGCAAGTAGTACCATAGCAACTACTAGAAATTGCTGATCAAGAGGTAGTGGTTCAGGTAGCCAAGCTTGCGCCACAAAGAGAGTGACAATAGATTCATAGATGGCAGCACCATTCATATTCATAGTGGCACCCAGAGGGATGACAAAAGAAGCTACTCTATTAGGAACTCCAAACTCCTTCTCCATGGTTTCTAGTGTTACTGGGATAGTAGCAGCTGAGCTTGAAGTAGAGAAAGCAGTCAGCATTACTTCACGCATTTTGCCAAAGAACTCCATCGGACTATAGTCAGTAAAGAAGTGGACAATGATTGAACCAATAATAAAGAGCATGCAGATTAGGGCTGCAATTGCTGTGAACATAAACATGCTGTACTTGGTAATAGCGTTGATACCACCGATAGCAACGGTTTTGGTAATTAGAGCAAAGACCCCAAAAGGAGCAAGCTCCATAATCCAGTGAGTCATTACCAAGATTGCATCTAGAGCGATTTTGAAATAAGCTAGGATGCGGTCACCATTTTTGACAGAGACTAAAGCAACAGCTAGGAAGATAGCAAATACAATCACTTGAATCAAAGCTCCGTCACTTAGTGAATTGAAAATATTAGACGGAATCATGCTCAGTAAAATCTCACTGATACTGTGTTCTTGTTCAGTAATAAAGTGCACATCTTCGACTCCAGCACCTTTGTCAAGGATTGCGTGCAGGTCAACGTAGCTACCCGGTTTGATTAAATTAACAAAGAACAAACCAACTAGCGCTGCAAAGAGCATCTGTCCCTTGAAAGTAACCAAGGTTAGTAAACCAATTTTGCCAAGACTCTTGATTGGTAAGTGTCCAACACCGACAACCAAGGAACAAATGATTACTGGAATCACAATCATCTTGAGTAGGCGCAAGAAGAGATCACCCATCCAAGTGATGTGATCTAATTTGAGATAGCCAATTGCTGGATTGGGGTCAGAACCATCAAGATTGTTAAGAGAAAATACATAACCCAATAGGGCTCCTAAAATTAAACCAATAAATATACGCCAGTGTAGTGCCAATTTCATAAAGCAGTTGGTAATTCTACTATAGATTTACATGATAGTATGCATGTTAAAGATAAACTAATGTCTATAAGAGCGCAATTTATCAAGAATAGTTCTAATTTAGAAGCCCAGTTTTATGGGCCTGGTCATGAAGATGTGATCAGAAACTTTGCTGATCAAAATGATGATCTGGTTGCAGCAATTGATAGAGTCGCTGGTAATAGAAAAGCTTTTGTCAAAGATTTGGTACAAGAGATGCCGGAAGGACCTTATGGTGCTGAGACCAGGCTGTCCAAAGCTTGCCAGCATTTCATCAAATGGTTTCAGGTTTTGGTTCAGCAGTTCTATAGAACAGTGAAGCACCCCGCTTACCAAAGAACTTTAGAGGGACGAGAGCTAAGAGTTAGAGATATGATTGTCAATAGTTTCGATTTTCTCAAGCAATTAATTGCAGGTTATAGTATTTTTTTTAAAGAGGAAAGAAGAATTAGAGCATCTATCGCAGCTAAATTGGATGAGAAGTTCAGTTATTCAGAATCAGATGAGGGCGAGTCTCATGATTATATAGTTAGCTATAGTAAAGCTGCTAGTGAACTTGGCAAGAGTCACCCTCGGGCGAAATTAACCCGCTAAAGTTCCAGCTTGATTGAGCGCATTGTTCATTTTTTCCTTGGCTTTATCAAAATTGCTCTGTATTTCCTGCATTAGTTCTAAAGTAGCTTTGGCAAACTTAGCTGTAGCTAAATCATAAGTTTGGGACTTTGCTACCAGCTCTTCGCTCTTGCTCTTGAATTCTTCGGTTGATAATTTTTCAAATAATTTAGGGTCATGTTCAAACAAAGGTTTGACAAAGCTATTATTGCTGATTAAGTAGTCGACATATTCTGAATATTCTTGTTTGTATTCAGCTATAGCTTTTTGAAAACTGTCAGTGATTTGTTTGTAGACTTCATCTGATTCACGTGGTTCATCATTGGGCAAGAAAAATGGATTATTCGCTCGCAGTATTTTCTCTGCAGCCAGTGCACCAATTAAAATTCTTTCAAACTTTTCAACCTTGGCTTTTTTCTCCAATAAGATTTCTGGATTAGTAAAATCAGCTTGGCTTAGTGCAAAGCTACCTAGGTCAGTGATTTGTTTTTCTAGCTTCTGAGCATTTTTGTTTTTTTGGATAATGTAGTCCTTGATTTGTTGTCCTTCTTCAGTTTTGGTTTTGTATTTTACGAGCGGACTGATATCACTAGGATCTTTGATTTTATTGAGCATAGTGCTCAATTCTTCTGCAAAGGCTCTGGCATCACCCTTTTTGCGGGCCAAACTAGCCATTGGATTTAGACATAAAATTAGCAGCAGAATATTTAAGATAAGGCGCATAGGTGCTATATACCCTACAGGGTCTTGAACCAATCGATAAACTTAGTTAAACCCTCTTCTATTTGAGTTTGTGGGTTATATCCAAGTAGAGACTTAGATTTAGTGACATCAGCATAAGTGATTGGTACATCACCAGGGACGGGATCTGTGAACTCAACTTGAGCTTTCATTTCTAATCTCTCTTCTAGTAATTGGATTAAAGTTTTGACGTCTGTGGTGCGTGACTCACCAAGATTGAAAATTTCAAACTGGCAATCAAGATCGATTGATTTCAAGACTCCATCAACGATGTCGTCAATATAAGTGAAGTCGCGCTGTGCTGTGCCATCACCATAAACCTCTATTGCTTTGCCAGCAGTGATTAATTTAGTGAACTTGTTAATAGCAAGGTCTGGTCTTTGACGGGGACCATAGACAGTAAAGAATCTAAGTGCCGCACTTGGGATTTTATACAAAGAATGGAAACTATGTAACATCGCTTCACCAGCAACTTTGGTAGCAGCATAAGGACTAATTGGTTTAGAAATATCTTCGCTCTCGATAAATGGCACATTGGGACATTTACCATAAACAGAACTGCTTGAAGCAAAGACGAACTTCTTGATTTTAGCTTCAGAGGCTAGTTGCATCAAGTTGATCGTTGAATCACCATTGTTCTTCTGGTAAAAGACTGGGTTCATAACACTTGGTCTGACTCCAGCTACTGCGGCGATATGCACTATGTGAGTAAATTGATGCTCTTGAAAGACTTCACGCAGAGCATCATAGTCACAAAGATCAAGACCATAAAGTCTGTAGTTTCCATTTTCAATAAAGTTGCCAGCAGCATGTTTAGACTCAGTAAAACCTTGGGTGCTCAAGTCAGAGATAGGATTAGCGAAAGAACGGTAAGGACTCTTGATATTGCTTGCAAGCTCTAGTACTTGTTTGCTTTCAAAATACTCTGATAAGTTGCGGCACTTTACATTGATATCGTAGTAATCGTTGAAGTTATCGATACCAATGACTTTGTGCCCCTGTGCCAGTAAACGATCAGCCAAGTGTGAGGCGATAAAACCAGCTGAGCCAGTTAGTAGTATGGTCTTAGACACCAGCTTTGTCCTTTTGGAATTCAGAGATTTCAGTTTGAATAATTTCTATCATGCGTTCATGTACTTCCTCAATGCTCATTCCATCAACTTCAATCACTTTGATACGAGTTGGATTCTCACGCGCTAGAGTTTTGTAACCATTGCGTACACGTACGAAGAATAATTTGTTCTGGGCTTCTAGTCTGTCAATCTCACCTTTGTTGCGGCGTTGAGCTTCTTCTTCTGAAACCATGAGTAGGATTGTGAGATCAGGCTTAACTCCATCACAAACCAAATTGTCCATGATCTCAATGGTGTTGACGTCAATTCCGCGACCATAGCCCTGGTAAGCTAGAGTACTATCACTAAAGCGATCACAAACAATAATTTTGCCCTCTTGTAGCAGTGGCTTGAGTTTAGTTTCTACATGGTGAGCTCTATCAGCAAGATAGATCATTAGTTCCGCATGATCAGAGATATGCTCATCGCAATCGAGTACGATTTCACGCAGCCGAGCACCAAGATCGGTGTCGCCAGGATTGTGCGCAAAAACCCAATCTAAGGATTTGTCTTTAGCATATTCTTTAAGTTTACGAATCTGTGTGGTCTTGCCAGCTTTGTCAGGACCTTCAATAGTTATGAACATAGTTCTCCTTGTCATTGCGAGCGAAGTGCCGCAATCTTGTTCCTTCATTTGAGATTATAAACGATTATTGCTCAGCAACAACCTTAACTAAAATTTCAGCAGAGACGCCTACAGCAAGCTTAAGACCAATTTTGTGCTCACCAAGTTCTTTGATTGGCATTTTGATCTCAACTTGTTCTTTGCTCAGCTCAACTTTAAGTTGCTCAGTTACAGCATCAGCAATACGTTCTTTGGTTATCGCACCAAATAATTTACCGCTCTCACCAGCTCTCGCTTCAATAGTTATTACAGAATCATCACCAAGTGATTCTTTTGCTGACTCTGCTGATTCACGTTTAGCTTGAGCTTGAGCTTCAATTTCAGCTTTGCGCTCTTCAAATGCAGCCATGTTGAAGGCGTCAGCCACAACAGCTAAACCTTGAGGCAATAGGTAGTTTCTTGCATAGCCTGGCTTAACTTTAACTAGTTCACCTGCTCTGCCGGCCTCTGAATCTTCGGTTAGTATTACTTTTAGTGCTGTTGCCATAATATATTCCTTATTAGATGGCAAATTTTAGCATTGTTCGTTATGACAGCTTTCTAATCTTTATCTTTTAGCTATCTTCTGCTAAAGAACTTAGTCAAATTCAGTTTTTTAACTACCTCATCTGCATTCCTAGCCAAGTAAAAAATAGCAAGACAGGCAATAATCAGTATTGCCAGAAATGAGAAGACAAAAAGTATCTCTGGAGGGATACCAAGCATTAATACCATTATAGCTGACCTCCTTCCGGCTTTGCTTCAAAGACTATTGCTGAGCCTAAAATTACCACTGATAAGCCAACAAGAAATATGACAAGATTCATAAGCCAGCCCGACCAAGTCATCCAACTTGAATGTCCAGTAGTTGCAAAGTCTTCAAAAACAGAAAAAATAGCTGTGGCAGGACCTGACATCGTCCCGAGCCCTGCTACAAAGAAAAAATTAGCCAAATATTTGCGGTACTCTTCCACATGAACTCATGATACCACAAAACCCTTATTTATGTAAGGATATTTGCTCTATTTAATAATGCTATAATCATTTTCCAGTCCCCAAGGAGAATATATGGCAATTAAATCAAAGACAAGTGGTGAGCAAGAACTCAAAAAAGTATCAGTTAAGATGAGAGCTAAAGATAAACCCAGTCAAGGCTTTATGGCCCTGATGGCGGCGGTAGCATTTGCCTACTTATCATTTGGTGCAATCACCAATGTGGCTGGTGCAATCATCCCTAAGATTCGTGACACCTATAGTGTTAGTGCTTCGCTCTCGGCATTCCTTGCAGCAACATTCTTTATTGCTTACGGTATTACTTCTATCCCTTGGGGTATGTTCATGGAGAAGAACTCTAAGAAGCTAACCTTGATTTCTAGTTCTTTGATAACCACAGCTGGAGTTTTACTCTTTGCTGCAGTGCCTGGTTTTATGCCAAACATGATTGCAATGTTTCTTTGTGGTGTCGGTATCACCGGTGTTCAGGTTGCACTTAATCCACTAGTGGCAGAAATTTCTGATCCAGCTAAGTACTCGCGTAACCTAACAATGTTTATGGTTATCAATGGCGCTGGTAGTTTTGCTGCGCCTCAACTGGTAACCTTGATAAAAAATCAAGGTATGCATTGGTCTATGACTTACTGGGTTTTTACTGGACTTGCTTTGATTATGACTTTGGCTATTGCTTTTCCTAAGTATCCTTCAGCGGAAGTTGATGATCAGGACCTTGAAGCTAGAGCGCTTGAGCCAAGTGAAATTAGTGGTCAGGCTATCGCCAAAGCTCGTAGTGAAGAACTTGAAATGCGTGCTGAGCACAGTGAGTCTAAGAACTTAACGCTTGAGTTGTTGACTTCTAATTCTTTGATCTATTTATACGCTCTTGGCATCTTCCTCTATGTTGGTGTAGAGGTTGGTGTTGCTAACACTATTGGTTTCTATCTCCAAGACAAGCTTAATATTAATGAAGTCTTGGGTGCTGCAGCTGAAGGCGCCAAAAATACAGCGATTTCATATTATTGGGGTGGTTTGCTTGCTGGTAGATTTATTGGTACAGCAGTACTCGATAAGATTTCTAGTCGTCTTGCGATCAAGATCTATATTACTTTAGCTGCTGTATCTTTATATATGGCGATGAGCGGTGATATCAATCAAGCATTGATTGCTTTTCCTCTAATTGGTTTCTTTATTTCTATCATGTTCCCTACTATATATAGTTTGGCAACTAATAGTTTCCCTAAAGAATACGCAAGTGCAATTTCTGGAATCCTTTGTACCGCTATCATTGGTGGTGCGGTGATTGGTCCGGTGATTGCTGCAGTGGCTGAAGCTAATCAAGGTACAGCGCTAGTCCCTAACTGGGATACTGGCTTGCTTGTGGCATTCGCTTGCTATGCTTATATCTTTGTACTTAGTGTCTTTGCTAAGGAAGAAAAGTAACTACTTAGTTTCGATTTTACACTGACAAAGTCTAAGCTCGCGCTTGCGTGTTTCGATTAATTCTATCCTCGGAATCTTAGGTTTGGTTCTTGCCAATTCTTGGGCAAAGATTCTCCTTGCAAAGTCAGCTTGATGTCCTGAGACTGCATGTTTTCTTCTTAGCTTAAGTAAGTTTGCCCAAGCCGCATCAAAATCGTTTTGGCTAATATTATATTCAAGCAGCATTTCAGTGAATTCTGCTAATAATTCTTTTTCGTGATTGCCTGTAGTGGTTTTTGTGAATCTTCTTTCTAAGTCATCAAGTAGCTTTGCGATCAACTCGCTATCAGCACTGCGTTTTCTTTGAATCAGGAATTTTGCCAGTAGCATAAAACACTTTGCTGGTTTTTTCTCTACTCCTATCAATTGTTTCAATTCATCAATGGCATTATTTCTTAAAGCTTTTGCCTTAGCTGGCTGTCCAATTGCTTTGTATGAAGCTCCAATCAATTGATATATTTCTTCTAGCTCTGCAAGGCTGCCATCAATTAAGCCTAGCTTTTCAAATTTAGTTTGCAAGGCTGTAGTGACTGGTAACACCGACTCCTGTATTAGTTCTTGCTCTTGAGAGCTAAGCTCGCTTCCTGCTACTGGTTTAAGTGCATCATCTAGTACTGCAATAATCTCTGCGGCATTGACTTTTTCACGAGCTTGGTATTGTTGTAGCCTGGCAATGTTGGCTTCAATTCTTAGTTTCTTAGGGTGGAACTTGCGCTCAGCAGCCAGTGCAGTAGCTAGCTTGCCATTCTTTGCCCCATTTCCTTGAACAGCCCCGTGCTGAATACAGTCCCCAGCATTGGGCCAATTTACGATTCTCCTCGTTTTATTTAAATCCTCAAGCGATAGCGGCATTATCTAGATTATATCAGATAATCTGACCAGCTCGCTTATGCCGCTTGAGCCAATGCCTCTTGCTTGCCGCGCTGGGCCTCTCTACCGAAATATTGTTTCACAAAGTTAATTGTCTCTGGGCTTTTCTCTAGGTCGGCATCTGCTTTGGCATAACGACCATTTTTACGTAGGGTGTTTACTGCACCCATCTCGAGTACTGGATTGAATTCATGACCAATACCCTTGGTGTAAGCACCGAGACCAACCATCTGCAAGAGTTGACCGACAGTATTATTGAGGGCAAGTGAACCAAGTGCCATACCCCAAACACCAAGTCGTTGCCAGACGCCAGCTTTCTCTGGATCAAACTTACCAGTTCTACCAATTACATCAGTAAACAACCTCATATGACCATGCTGATCCTGTTCAACATTGCGAGCCGCTGCCATCATACCAAAGGTTGGAATCAAGTTACCGAGTGCAACCATTGCTGTGTCTAACCAAGCAAGGTTGAGTTTGTGAGTAAACATCGAGAAGAAACTACTTGCCATTGCAAAGATACCACTTGCAGCGTAGACGTGAGAGACACTTGCAACATTGGTGTAATCCTTACCGCTGGTCATTGAAGTTTTGGTGAGACCAGCGTTGCGGAACATAGTCTCAAAGGCACCTTTGCGATAACCTTTGACAGTAAGGAATTCCCAAGTCATCTTGAGACCATTAACAAAGTCAGCTACAGTTTCTGCCAAGAAAGAACCCATCATTGGGCTAAGCTTGGTGATCCAGTTAGAGCGGGTTTCAGCAAAATTACCAGCGCATTCTCTAATACTTGAATGGGAATCATTTTTATCCCCAAATGCTTGTTTAACTTCTTCTTCGGTTCCCTTTTTGTAATTGTCGAGTACTAAGTTCTCAGCTGAGATAGTTGAGCCTGCACGACCAAGTTGTAGTAGACCATTACCAAATGCCCAAAGACTTTTGTGTGTAAAAGAAGCAAGCGGGAAGAAACCAGCAACAAAGTTACAAACCTCACCCAAGAATTGAGCTGGGTATCTAGTTGGAGCGCGCAGACCACGAGTGATACCTGAAGCAAAGTTGTTAACTCCAGCTGCAACTCTTTGTACTACTTTGGCATAGGTTGGGATTTTATCGTTGACGAGTCCACCGACGATACCAAGCCCACCAGACCACATCAAGACTTGTGAAATGCCCTCAAGTAGTTTGGTCATCAATGGTCTAGCGTTTTCGATTTTGATAAACTTACTCAAGAATGGCATTGATTCAAGACTCTTGATTACTTTGCTTACTTGAGGGTTTGGCATGTACTGATCGATACCACGTTCTTTGAAACCAATATCTGGTGTAGTTAGGGTACGAAAACGCAAATCACTTGGATCTTTAACTATACTGCTTGCTTCATCAGGTGGATCAAACTTAAGTCCTTCTTCTTCAAAGAACTTGGTGAAGAGGAATGCAAAGATTGAATTTGTTAGGTGAATATTATCAATTTGATGTAATTGATCATGGTACTTATCAATAAAGTGTTCAGCCCAATCACGTTTAGATTTAATTTCGCCAGTGCGTAAGTTTTGATATTGATCATCAGCAACTGTTTTGAGACAGTCTGGGTGTCCAGCATTTTTGTAGCTGCCATCTGCTGGATCTTCTTTGAGTAAGTCGACCATTGCAGAACCAACATCAACTTTGTTCATTAAGCCGCGAGCAATGACACCAATACCACCACTAATCACAGCTTGAGCGATTGCAGGAGCATCAGTTCCACGGCTATCCCCACGCATAATGCTTAGAGTATTGCTATCAGTTGCTTCTTGATAACGTTTGACAACTTCATCTTTGGTATTAGGACCAGTGATCTCAAGATAGAACTGATCATTGTCACTAATATTTACGATACGATCTTTGTGATTTGGATCTTTACCTTTGGCATTGAGGTCTTTGATGAATTTACTGATACTATCAAGTTCAGCAAAGCTATTGACGCTGGTAATTTCTTTACCATTGATGGTGATTACATCATGCTCAGGTGGAATCCCAAATTCTTGTTCTAACCAAGCTTTGGTTTTAGGGTGTCTGATTGTAGTTAGAAGTAGATCGTAAATCTTACCGCGGATATCATGGCGGTAGACATTCTTACCATCAATTGCATGCGGAGTGAAGCAAACGATATTGCCATGAGCATCACGCATGACTTCAGTAGTCTTAGTTTCAGTGTCAGGATCATTCGGATTTAATAGTTGCAGACCTGGTTTATCAGCTGGATTGAGGAATTCTTGCGGGAAGTCGATACCAAGCTTGTTGACTTCATTGACGAAGCGAGCACTATCCCAGCCCTCTTCACGAGACTGTTTGGCAACTAGCATGTACTGTTCGTACTGATCGAAAGTTAGCGTCGGAATGAGATCGAAAGCCTGCGGGAAGGCTTTGACTTCAAGCACCCTAGCTGAATCACCGTCGTTATAGCGGATCTTCATTAATTCATCAACGAAATTAAATTCTTGATCTAAGAAGTTGACTAGCTTATTGAACTTACGGCAACCATCTGTGAGCTTAGGCGGCTCTCCAAAGTCACTATGCAAGCCACCATTGAGACCACGGATGTTGACATTGAAGGAATCCATCTCTGAGCGTTCACGTCCGATACAAGCTGAGATTTCTTCTGGACTACATACGTTTGGGTTTTTGGAATTATTGACTGGATCTTCAGTACCAACTAAACTTTGTCCAGCAATAGTACCTGGACGGGCTGTCAGTACTGTCATGCGGGTGCCAAGATAGTGCAAAGCTTTGGCTAGAGTACTGTTCCAGTAACGATCGTAGCTAGAACCAAATGATGATGTACTATCCACCATGATAGGGTTCTTGTAGTACATGGTACCGTCACCATCACTATTGAAGTCAGTGCTATCTACTTTTTTGAGTTTATCGAATAGTACTTTACCTAAATCATAGGTAATTTTTTTAATACGTTCGCGGTCGCTTTTGCTTGCACCTGCAAAAAGTTTTTCTGGGAATTGTACTTCACCATGTTCAAGCCACTGCAGCATATTACTGGCTCGAGCTTTGATTCGATCAGGAGACCAAGCTTGTCCTGTTTGCTTTGTAGAACTTGCTCTTGCTGCTGCCTTGATTTGCTCATCACTTGGACGTAATTCCTTAAATACTTGGGCTTCCACTTTTGGATCAAGGTGCCCAGCCTTGGCTGCGCTAGTATTTTGTGGCAAACGAGGTCCAGTCTCTACTTGGCTAGAGTTGGTTTGTCGTGGATTTTGCTTCGGGGTTTCTAACGCTACGCTGATAGTAAAAACTCCTTTGTTTTTACGGCCTTTGACACGCAAATCACCTTAAGTTAAGAGGCAAAAATACAATCTTGGGATAATCATGTAT
>JAPPOW010000220.1 GCA_028817775.1 Candidatus Melainabacteria bacterium
TTGAGGAAGAGCAGCGGCAAGAAGAAGAAGAGCTCCGCAGAGCTGAAGAAGCAGCTCGTGCTTTGCAAGATGAAGCAAGTGATAGCTTTGCCTATACAGCTCCAGGGATTAAACCCAAACCAGGTGAACCAGGTAGTCCTGAAAATCCAATCAGCCATGAACCAGATCCAAACCCCTTTATTGGGCTAGGAGCAGATGAAACAGATGGGTTTACAAGTGATTCAAGTCCCGAGAGTCCTTTTGGTATAAATCCTGAAGCTTTAGATGGTCTTGAGGAAACTAGAGACGCGCAAGCCAAAGCCAATGAAGAAGTTTTAAGCCAATTAGATACAGAATTAGATCAAAACCAGGGTCAAAGAGATACTGGTCGCAAAAAAGCTAGAAGAGTAGAAGCTGAAGCAGCAGGGCGTGAAGCAATAGCTTCAATTATCGGCAATGCAAGATTGCAAGCCGGTCAAGTAAGTATCAGTTCTGAGACTGGAATGCAAACCGTATCAGAAGCTAGAGAGCAAGCCTTAGAAGATAGAGTTAGAACAGAACTAAGGTCAGAACAAGCAGAATTATTATTAGAACATGGCGATAGAGGTAGAGGACTCTTTGGCACAGGTAAAGATGAAGCTGCCTATGCAGCCCTTGCCCTAATGCAAGGAGAAACAGTTGAAGCTGATATCCCAGCAAGTGCTTTGATACCAGAACTTATTGATGAAGAATTAACAGCAGATCCAAGCTTAAGCCCTGAACAAAGAGCTCAAGAATTTAGGGAGAATCTTGGTACTAGCTTTGTATCAACTCAAGAAAGACTTAGAGAATCACAAGCTAGCCTTGAAACCATGCGCGCTGAACTTAATGACCCTAGTACTAGTCTTACTAGAAGGGAAGAGCTAACTGACCAAATGCTAGCGACAAGAGTAGAACAAGAAAAATTAACGATGAGGGCTGAAACCCTGAGTCAAGTTCACTCCAGAGTAACTAAGCTAATCAATGCTGGCAATATAGATGAGGTACTTAAAATACAAGACGATTCAGCTGGTGCACTTGTAGGGCTAAACTTCAATCAAGACAATAGAACGGAAATTCTAGCTAGAGGTTTGGATATTAGCGCTAATCCAGCAGAGCTGCAAGCTTATAGAGAAAGCTTAGGATCTACAATTCAAACTGCTCAGACTAATTTAGATAGAGCCAGTACCGTACAAGAACGCAATAGGTTAGCCAGACAATTTGAACTTCACGACCAATTAACTCAAGCCCTCGATCAAGCTGACCATCAAACTGCATTAACTGCAATCACCGACGAGCATGGCTATACTATTAACCCTCTGGATCCACCAGGAGCTAATAAACCAGCCCCTCTAGATATTGCAACTAGAGCTTTAAGCCAAACAACTGTCGAGAGAGCAAGAACCCAAATAGCAGAATTAGAGACAGAAATAAAAAGTGACCGAGATTCTTTTCTAGACTTTGATAGGACTGCTGCTGAAGAACAAGCAAAATATCAAGGTGAATTAGCAGCCATAGATCAAGAAATTGAAACTATTGAAGCACGGCCAGTGCCTACAATGAATATCGGTATCAAAGGCACTCATATAATAGAAGACCAACAAGTATTAAGGAAAAAAAATGAAGACCTGATAGCTGCTCATAAACGCAGAGCAGATCTTATTAGCAAACGTGAAGCAGAATTAGAAGAAGACCGCAAAGCAAGAGCTGAACTTCTCAGTGAAAGAACAGAGAGCTTGGTTAGATTTGAACAAGCAAGAGAGCTGATGTCCAAGGGAGACTATGCTGCTGCACTTCAAGTTGCAAATAGTCAAGCCCAAGAAAGAAACGAAGATTTTCATTTAACTCTAAATATAGAAGATCGAACTGGTTTCCCTGACAGAAGCGGTTTGAGACCAGAAGCGCAAGCCGCTCATGAACACAGAGACGATGTTAATGCCACTCTTACATTAAGCCAAGAACAATTCAGAACAAGACAAGGGCAACTAGAATTACTTAGAGAAGAAATCGCCAGCCCTCGAACCCCTGAAGCAATTAGAGCAGCTAGGATTGCACAATATGAGACTCTGAGTTTAGAAACAGAAGCTCAAGCAAGAGCACTAGATCAGGGTCTGCAGTATCAAGCTCGCCTTACAGAGCTAGTTGAAAGTGGACAATATGATGAAGTCATCAGACTCAAAAATGGTGAAGCAAGCTTTGAAAGCCAAGCTCAGTATGGTGAAAGACCTAATAGCCTTTATCAAAGAGTTAATGAGACCCAGATGCAACTGACAAGGGCAGAAGCTGAAGTAGATGCAAGAAGATTGTTCCACGAAGCTATAAGCCTTGGTGAAGATCTTAAAACAATGCAAGAAGGACTAAAAGCTGAAGGTTTGGCTTCTTTAAAAACATCTAAAACTGCAGCTCTTTTATCCTATAGCGGATGGCATGTGAGAGCTACAACTTTTGAAGATGCCAAAAATGAATTAAGTGCTAGTAACATACTACAAACAAAACATACTCGCTTAGAAAGAGCTAGGCAAAAAGCATTAGGAGAACTAGGGACAGGACAATACCATCAAGCTAGAACAACCTTACGCCAGGCAATGAGAGAAGTTATATTAGCTAAACAAGAAACAAAGGCAAAGCTCAGCAAGCACTTTAGCTCAACAGCTGGAGAAGCTGAAAGAAGAATAGATGCTAGTTTTGAATCAGCCAAAAATACCATAGCAGGTGCCGGCACAGCATACCTCGTTATGAGTTCAGGAGGAGCAGCCTTACCTTTGTTAATGGCAGGTGGTGTTGGTATGGGTTCTAGTTACGCTATGGATCTTGGTTACTCTTATGGCGACAAAAAAGATTTAGGCAAAGCAGTCGACTACGCTAATTCCAAAATTGGACAGAACGCCAAAACAGTTGGTCTATCTATGGCAAGTACCCTAACAGGAATGGGGAGCAGTAAACTTGCAATCAGTGCACTCAAAAATCCATGGGCAAAAGCTGCACTCAGCCGTCTTGCTCCCAAAGCCCAAGAACTTTTGAGTGCCGGTTTGGTTAAATCTGCTGCAGGGCTAGGGGAAGCTTTACCTGGAGCAATCGATGATATCAGTAGCAGAGTAGCCCAGAGGGCAGAATTAAGCGAAAGTCTTAAAGCTAGAGGTTACAGCCAAGTAGAAATAGATGCTGAAATTAAAAAATACAAACTTGACAATGATTCAATTACAGAATTTGCAATGATTAATTTTGGCTCAAGTCTCGCTTCGAGTGTAACAGGTACTAGTAACAATGGAACAAGACCACTTGCTTCAACTCTTATACGAGAAGGATTAGGGGAATTGACGGGTCTCACAATTGCCGGAGTAGAAACATCTCTTACAGTTGATCCAGATTCTCCAGAATATATCGATACACTAGTTAACAATATCGCAGGCTCCGGTATCAACAGAGCACTTGGTGCTTCAGCAGTACGAGATCTAAATCAACGTAGACCAGAACTAAAAATTGAAGTTGATGAAAGTTTAGACCCTGATACACCTGCTCAAACGAGAATTGAAGTTGATGCTAATGGCAAAGAAAGAGCAATCATTGCTATGCATCCTAGTTATAGACAAAGATTAATCGACGCTGACCCAGCAGCCTTGCAAGGTATATCAGCAGATCTGCAAAGAGCAATAGATCAAAGCCGTTCTCAAAGACCTGAGACTGAGAATTTAAGCCCAGAAGAAGCAAGTCTTAGAGCAAGTGAAACTTTATTTGAAGAAGAATATCACGCACAGCAGGAAGCCAGAGTAGATCCAATCAAGCGTGGTTGGACTGGCAGGCGCCAAAAAGATCCTAATTCTCCAACTGGCTATAAAACAATGTCAGAAGGTGAATATAACTCTAGGCGTTCACTTGGAGAATTTGAAGCAGAGCAATATGGGCAAGTCAAAGCGAGAGAAGCCTTGCTCGCTGATGCAAGAGCACGCGGAGACCAGCAAACTGTAACAAGATTAGAAAGCGAAATTGCTGAGAGCAGAAGAACTTACGACGAAAGAAGAACCATACTACAAGACCATATCAATAACGGACGTTGGGAAGCAGCTCTAAGTTTTGCTAAAGCTAATGGTATTACTGAAGCAGATTTACAGAATTATAGAGCTGATTATGAGCATAATACAAAAGCTGATAGACCGAGTTTCCGACAACGGAGTAATAGTATAATAGATAACTTTGAAGCAGCATTAAATGAAGGTAAGGTTGAAACAGCTCAACAGACCCTTGATAACCCTGCAACGCTAGAGCAAAATCTAGAGACATTAACTGAACTACAAACCTTCGCTGAAGCATTTGAATTAGACACAACAACAGTTGACCGAGAAATACGTAGACGGAACTTACTTACTGATAATCTTGATAGTAGAGTAAAACAACTTTTAGAAACAAGGCCCAATAATGAAACTGAAATTCAATTACGTCAAATACTGCTGGACAACTCCCCAGAAAACCCTAATGCTAGGCTACGAGAAGTTTTGTTAGATACTTCAACAGATGCAACAAAGTCTAATTTACGAGAAGCTTTGTTAAATACTTCAACAGATGGAGACAATACTAGACTCAGAGAAATTCTCCTCAACAACAAAAACCTCTCTTCTGATGAAACAAAAATAAGAGATGGTTTGCTAGATTCTGATAGAAGAATCCAAAAACTTGCCGAAAGAGCGTTATTACAATCAGCCGAAGAGAAAAGAGAAACAGCTTTGAGGATACTAAAAGGTGATCAAGCTGTCGCTAAACAAATAATAGATATTCAAAAACTGTTAATTGCCAATGGAGGAGGCCTAATTTTTGAATTAGAAGCCACTGAAAGAGTCCGCAAGAGGCTTGACTCTATAAAGTTATTGAAAGATGAACGCGGACAAGATCTTGACATCAAGAATGACTCTGATGTACACAACCTATTTACTGACAGCTACAATACTGCTTCTATAAAGGCTTTGGAAACCAGGTTAAAACAAAGAGCACAAGATGCAAAAAATGCAGAAATTCGGGATCTCAAGGAAAAAGCCAAAAAGGCTGAAGATGAAGGAGATAAAGCTGAAGCCAAAAAATATAGAAAGAAAGCAGCTGACAAACAAAATTCAAACTCAAACAGAGATTATATTGGAGATTTACATGAGTTTAGAACTAGCTTAGCTCTAGAACAAGCATTAGAAAGTAAGTTAATAAAAAGCTTTATCACAGCTGAAAATGTCTCTGGTAGATCAGGCCCAGCAGGCTCAACAGGCTTAGATGCTTTGGGCATCGACACCGTCATCGTACTAGATGGTGAACATGTCACTGTTGCACAAGTAAAATCCTCACCAGGTGGCGTAGAGGCAAACTACAGAGACCAAAAACCCTACTACGACATGAAGAAAGGTAAAAGACATCTAATTACCAGACAGGACAACAATGCATTTGACGCAAGTGGCAAAAGCCTGACCGACTTGAAAGGAATTCTCTTAAGTCCAAGGGAATTAATTGTGCCTGCAAGCTCTCTAGCTACTAAACCCATTAGA
>JAPPOW010000041.1 GCA_028817775.1 Candidatus Melainabacteria bacterium
AATTAGAGCTGGTACTTGGATTGCTTGGCGGTTTAGCATTGTACTAAGCTCTCGGGGGATTTCAAAACTTCCAGCATCATGATTGCAGGTGAGAACAATCTTGATTTGTGGATCAAGCGCGAACTTTTTGACTTTGTTGACAAAGCTATTGTTCATGGTTTCAAAGAGTGAATCTATTTCACTTATATATATTAATAGAGGTTTGTGCTGTTGGACTTTTTCTTCAAGATCATTAATCACTATCTCTGAGCCTTGTAAGTCTATGTAGCTGGCATAGAGAAAGCTATATTGCAGGTCTGCAGCAATTGCTCTTGCAAGATATAACTTATCTTTTTCAGAATTACCACTGATTAAAGTTAATTCGATGCTCTGAGCTGATTTGACAGAACTTTTGATTGCTTCAAGGTAGTCTTTCATTGTTGGAATTACTGCAAACTCGTCGATTTTTTCGTAGGCAAGTAAATTAACTTGAAAACTATCTAAACCATGATCATTGCTGAGACAAAGTTCGGTTTCGGCAGTGTTGAGCGCAAAAACTTTAGCTAGAACTTTAATGAGTTGATTGATATTTGGATGTTTACTAGAGACAAAACAATAAAGCACTTCAGGGCTAAATAAGTTTGGATCTCTCTGAATTAGTTTTCCTAGTGCTTGGATACAAGCTTGCCCATAAGTTTCATCTTCACAAAGTTGTACGATTGCATTGATGATATTGTCACTGATATTCTCATCGATACTTAAATTTAACAACCTCAAAAGCACCTTGCCAAGATCATCAGCGTCCATCGGGGTTCGGTATTTAATCAAGTTCTTGAGTGTTTTGATGGTAGTTTCTTTATTCTCCTCTTCTTCACGATATTCTTCCATTAGTGTCAAGCACTGTTTTTTAGCCTCATAAGCTAGTTTGGAGTGAGTAAGCATTTCACTAAGTAAATCACTGATATCGATTTCTTGTTTGAAGGCTTTGAGTGAGTTGACCATGCTGACTAATAGTTCACTGTCACTAAGTTCAACGGAATTAAGTTCTTGTTTGAATAACTCTAATGCTTTTTGATAATCAAGTTGGATGATTGTTTCCCAGCAAGCTTGATGCATTTTTTTTGTGACTTTGAACTTAAGCCAATATTTTTTGCAATTGTCATTTATGTTTTGTAATTCGGCGATTAACTCTTCAAGGTTATCCGTTTCATCGCTATCCGCTTCATCATCTTCATGTAAAAATATTTCAATTGCTCTGACGGCTTGTGGGCTCATAAGCCCCCAGTTACCTGGATCACCGCCAAGATGTTCTAGTAACAAAACTAATGCTTCATCTTTGGTACTATCAGGCTGCTTGCTAAGCCATTGAGTCCAAGCTTTGATATTATTATGTCTATAACTGTAGAAGATTTTGTCGAGAGAGCTCTTGCTTTGAAAATCAAATAGATGACCAAGATTGAGAAGCTCAGCCAAATAGATCATGAGAAGAATAAATCTGCTTGAAAATGCTGCTGCAAGCAAAATGAACAAAATTGTAATGCCGATAATAATTATCGTAAGTGACATTTAATTAGTGTCCGCCTCCGTGACCGCCGCCACCTCCGCCGTGACCGCCACCACCATGGTCTCCACCACCACTTGGTGCCTCTCCATGTCCTCCACTTGAAGTAGGTGCCCCACTAGGAGTCGGGTGTCTCTTTCTGAATGATTCGCGTGCTTTCTTGCGTCTCAATTCATCTAGGCTAAGTGGTTGTTTGCGTTTACTAGCAGAAGAACCATATTCATGAATCGTTAGATTACCAGAACGTTTTTTCTTCGCTTCTTGACGGCGCTCTTGCCTAACTTCTTTTCCAAGTCCAGCTTCATCATCGATATATTTTGGTTTGAGGTTTTCTTCTTCACCTTCTTGAAGCATCAGGATAGTAATTCTTCTGTTGCCAGGCGAGAGTGGTACTTCAGGATTTTTGAGTTGAGTATCAGCGTAACCTTCTACTCTTGCAAATCTGGTTTGATTGACACCATCGTAAATTAATCTACTTTTGACTGCAATTGCTCTATCCGTAGAAAGATTCCAGTTGTCATAGTTGCCATAGCTAAAGTTTTTGGCATCAGTGTGACCGGCTACAATCAAGGAGCTTAGTCTGTTCTTAAGTACATTAGCGACTTTGTCTATTAGTGATCTAGCTTCTGCAGTCAATGAGGCAGAACCAGAACGGAAGACCTCCATCTTCTCGTCATCTTTGATTTCAATGAGAATGCCACGCTCTACAAGGTTGAACTCTACTTTGTTTAAGAGTTCATCATCTGAGCTTAGCTCTAATTGTTTCTGAAGATCATTTTTCATTTTTTGTTGGACTTCTTTTTTGTTTTGTCCAGTGAGAACTAGCTTTTGGAATTCTAGGAAGCTGGCACCACCTTCCATTTTTCCTGGATTACCAGGTCTTTGAGCACCACCAAAAATAAAGGTATTGCCTTGCATTGGTCCAGTTTGTGTTGGTTGTTTAAAAAAACGAGATACAGCAGATTTTGCACTTGGGTCAACGTTAACAAGCCAGAGTAGTAAGAAGAGACACATCATCGCCGTTACGAAGTCAGCGTATGCAACTTTCCAGGCACCACCATGCGCTCCGTGTCCGCCACCCTTCTTGATTATCTTCTTGATGATAATTGGTTCATCATCTTGTATTTGTGCTTCTGCCATATATTTTTCCTTCTATATGTCTTATTCCTGCAAATCCCTAGTCCATATGGTGGAGGACATGGCCTAGAAGTTTGATTTTGCTTGTGTTTCAAGAGAAATCTGCCGATTAATAGCTATGTACAGCCTTAATCAAAATAAAGGAAAGACGTGGAACTAAGTAAAAAGATAAATAAGCTCACCGGAGCCAAAAAGAAATTCATGAAAAATGTGCTGGAAACATCGAGTCCAGTGCAATTAGTGGTCTTGCTCTATGAAGGAGCTTTGCAATGGTTGCATATGGCCAAAGAAGAGATCGCAGTTAACAAAGAAGCTAAGGTAATCAATTGGTCTGATTATGCCAACTATATGGGGATGTCATTGGAGATCATTGATTATTTACAAGATAGTCTTGATATGGAAGTGAGCAAAGATTTTTCAGCACGGATGTTTGATCTCTATAGTTATATGAAAGCTAGATTGCTTAAGGCAAATGTTTCTAAAGATCAAGCGATAATTGATGAAGTCATTACTTTAATGAAAGATATCAAAGATGCTTGGAAGACGGCTTCAGCACAATCAATTTAGGATTTAAAATTGGGTGTGTAAAAGTTTAGAGGACTTGATAAACCTTCTGTCATCCTGAGGAATGCCAAAGGCATGACGTCAGGATCCCTGTGTGGAAGCAATGAGATCCTGACGCCGGACGGGGCTCCCTGTCTCCGTTGAGTAATGAGTTTTCAGCAACCCTGAAGGCTCAGGATGACAGTGGTCCTCCAAGTGCTTACACACCCTTTAAAATTTAATTGATAGAATGTAGCGTATGGTCGCTATGCTCCCTGCGTATGGCACTTCGTGCCTGCAAATGCTACGCTGCTATCAGCAGGCGAAGCCATAAGCAGGAGCTTCAGCTCCATAAGCAGTTCGCGAAGCGAACATATGCCATGATGCTAAAACTCAAAAACATAAATAAACAATTCGACTCCAAACCCATTCTCAAAGATATCAACCTTGAAATTAATGACGGTGAATTTTTAGTTTTACTTGGACCAAGTGGTTGTGGCAAAACTACATTACTGAGAATCATTGCCGGTTTGGAGCAGGCTTGCACAGGTGTGATAGAACACTCTGGTAGAGAGATTCAGGACTTAGCACCCAAGGATAGAGAATTGTCGATGGTTTTTCAAAACTATGCACTCTATCCTCACAAAACTGTTTATGAGAATTTAGCATTCCCTTTGCAGATCGCTTCTCAGTCCAAGGACTTGATTGATGAGCGGGTTAAACTACTCGCTAGCAAAATGGGTCTAAGTGATTACCTCAAACGAAAACCCAAGGAGCTTTCTGGTGGTCAAAGACAGAGAGTCGCCTTGGCGCGGGCGATGACTAAAGAACCAAAATTATTTTTGTTAGACGAACCTTTGAGTAATCTTGATGCCAAACTGCGCACGCAGATGCGTCATGAGTTACATAGTTTGCACAAAGAATCCGGAGCAACTTTTATATATGTTACTCATGATCAGGTTGAAGCTTTAAGTTTGGCCGATAAGATAGTAGTGCTCAATCAGGGGGTGATTCAACAGATTGCTAGCCCTGAGGAGATTTATGCTCAGCCAGCCAATAGTTTTGTGGCCAGCTTTATTGGTTCGCCAGGCACTAATATTTTTGAATTGGACGGTAAGCAAGTTGGAATAAGACCTGAGTTTTTTGATTTAAGTCAAAAATCAAGCCAAATTAAGGTCAAAATCAAGAATATTGAGCTGCTTGCAAGCGAAGTTTTGCTCTATTGTGATTACCAAGGACAGCAAATTATTGCCAAAATTAACCGTTCTGACTACCAAGCAGAGCTAATCAATAAAAATAATTCCGTATTACCTTTATTTTTTGATAAGAACATGCTATATTATTTTTAACTTACTCAATGGAGAGCAAGCTGGGCTTATTTGCCCTGGCTTTGCTTCTTCGATGAATAGTAATATAGTATAAGGATGAACCAAACAGACCCATTTATTTCTCGCCAGATTGACCTTAACCTTGACATTGGTCAGGGACCAGCGCATATGCTAACTGAGCAAGAAATTTTGCAGTATGCTACTTCAGTTAACATTGCTACTGGCGCTCATACTGGTGAGCCAGCGATTACTGATAAGGCCATTGCTGCAGCCAAGGAGCACGGTGGACTTGCAATTGGTGCCCTGATTTCTTACCCTGATTTGCTCGGTTATGGTGAGCGTAAAATTCAACTTAGTAATGAAGAGCTGAGAGCGACAGTGATTGCGCAGCTTGGTGCACTGGCTGCCCTCAGCAAGGCTCATGATTTAGAAATTAGCCAGGTGCGCCCTCATGGCTATCTTTATCAACAAATGCTTAGTAATTATTCAGTTGCTGAAACCGTAGCTAAAGCAATTCAAGAGTTTAGTAATTGGTTGATTTTAGTTGGACCTGTGAGCCCAGTATTGCAAGAAGTTGGCTCATGGACTAATATTCGTGTAGCTTTTGAAGCTCGCATTGATCTTAGATATAAGGCTGATGGTTCGGTAATGCCATTTGATATTGAGAGGGATGCAAACCTGGATATAGAGACTGCAACAGCTAGAGCCCGTGACTTGGTCTACAAATCAGCAGTCAAATTAGAGGATGAGAAGGATATTGAGCTCAATTTTGAGACAATTCACCTACCATCACGTATAAAAAATTCTGTAGAAATCGCAAAATTGGTGAGAGGCATGGTTCTTAAGCCACTACCGTTAAAAACAGTAGATTATGAACCATATTTGTCAGAATTTATTTGATTTTGTCAGAAATAATGGT
>JAPPOW010000073.1 GCA_028817775.1 Candidatus Melainabacteria bacterium
ATTATCCTGAAAAGTGGTAAGGGTTAAGGCATGGGTGGCTAACGTTGCTATACTAGTCGCCGTGTCATTCTTCACTAACTTAGCTAAGAAAATTGGTTCTGCTCTCGGGCAGAACAAGCTACTAGTTGACGATACTTACTTGGAGAATCTTGAAGCTGAACTTATTCGTTCCGATCTTGGGGTTAACCTTAGCTTAGACTTCGTTGAATCAATTCGCAAGAGCCCTTGCTCAGAAGACGAAGTTGCCACTAGACTCAAAGATTTTTTATTGGCTGCCTTTGGTAAAGTTAATAAAGATCAATTCAAGCTCCAGACCGACAAGAGCAAACTCAACATTATATTAGTAGTAGGTGTCAACGGCGTTGGCAAAACCACCAATATCGGTAAGCTAGCTCATAGATTCAAGCAAGATGGTTTCAAAACCTTAATTGCAGCTGGCGACACCTTTAGAGCAGCAGCTGAAGAGCAGCTAGAGCTTTGGTCCAAACGTGCTGGAGTAGATATAGTACAACTTGAAGAAGGCAGCAAAGCTTCGACCGTGGTATTCAAAGCAATTGAGAGAGCACAAAGTGAGAACTATAATATGCTCATCATAGATACCGCTGGTCGCCTACAAAACAAAACTGACCTAATGGATGAACTGAGCAAGCTTAAACAAGTAATCGAAAAAAACACTCAAGCAGATACTTTATTAGAGACAATCTTAGTACTTGATGCCACCACTGGTTCTAACGCTATCTCTCAAGCTGAGAAATTTATGGAAGCAACTCAACTTGATTCAATTATTCTTAGTAAGTTTGACGGCACAGCCAGAGCAGGAGTAGTATTCTCAATAGCTTATAAACTCAAGCTACCTGTTAAGTTTGTTGGCTTAGGTGAAGGGCTTGAAGATATAGAAGAATTTAAGCCAGATCAATTCATAAGCAAGTATTTCTAGATTACAAACCAGAGACGGTAACAATACTCATTTTAGCAATACCAAGGCCTGCAGCTGCATCCATCGCCCCCACTACATATTTTTGCCTAGTTTCAGCATCCGCCACGATATTAAGTGGTGCCTCTTTGTAGTCAGGATCAGCCATTATTTCCTGCAAACGCTCAGCCACTCGCTCACCAACTTCATTAGCAGCAATTGGCTCAGTATCAAGTTTTTTGTTATTAATTGCGATCATACCCTCTGAATCAATTTCTAAATTGATTACTTTTGCGTTTTTAACTGCCTTACCGTATTGAGCTTTGGGTGGGTCAATCTTAAGAGCAGTTTGATTGATCAAGGGGGCAATGACAATCATAATCAAAAACAAGATCAAAAACACATCCGTCAAAGGAGTGATATTAATCTCTGAGAAGTCGCCGCCACCATCGTTTGAACTAAATGCCATTTTAATCTCCTACTTCAAAAAATCAGGGTAATCTGGTTTGTCCTGATTTTGATTGGCTCCGACATAAGCTTGGTCACTCTCTTCAACTTCAGCAAGATCATTAAATTCAGCAAAATCTACAGTCGAGAAGCTCAAGAAAAGTAATTTCAAGAGCTGAAAATCATCACCATAACGGCGCACTATATTACTAAACCAGTTATAAGCAACTACTGCAATGATCGCAATAAACAAACCATATCCAGTTGCTATCAAAGCATTAGAGATCTCACCAATCATTGTCAGTGAGGCACCATCAGAGCCTAGGCTCATTCTAAACAAGGCCTTGATTACACCAGATACTGTTCCAAATAAACCAAGGAAGGGAGCCACTGCACCAATGGTTGCAAGTATCGGCAAGTACTTCTGTAGCTTGCGTGTTACTAGGTTTACAGTAATGTCATAAGCTCGAGAGAAATCTTCCTTCTGCACCGCAAGCAAGCGAACACCTTCTTCAGCAACTTCACCAACTACGCTACCCAATTGGGCTGAAAGCATTTGCGCAGCTTCCAGATTACCCTTCTCTAATTGCATCTGCAAGTTATGAATAAAAACTGAAATATCGCGATTGTTCTTGTTATAGAACATTGAGCGCTCAATAATCACTCCAAATACCAATAAAGAACAGAGCGAAATTGGGATCGAGGAAATAAAATCTGCTTGGAAATATTCCCAAAATGCGTGAAAGAAATTAAAGCCTTGCTCAGCGGCACCTTCAGTTAAGCCCGCTGCCTCAGCTAATCCTAATCCTTCTTCTACTATCGTTTCTTCATTCATAATCTTCTCCTATCTTATCATTTGTCATCCTGAGGAGCCGTAGGCAACGTCAGGACCTCCATAAACTTAATACCTAATCCTTTGTGAGGTCGTATAATCAAAACTAAACTCAATTTCAATTGGCTCAGTCGCCCCCTCTGGCAAGAAACCAAATGGCGATGATTTGGTAATCGCCTCCATCGCAGCAATATTCGCGTCAGGGAAGACACTCTTTTGTACCAAAACCAAATCAGAGAGAGTACCATCCGGATTAATTGTAAACTTGGCAATGATTCGATTGGATTCAGTACCCCGTGGTGGCTTCCATGACATCTTGACCTTTCTTTGTAGCGCTGACATATAAGGTCCAAAATTTATTGAAGCACTAGCACCAATACTTACTGGACCGCGAGGGTTTTTATTAGGAGCAGCATTGGCATCTGCACCAAGTCCACCACCAGCACCGGTGCCAGCCAATATATCTGGTGCTCTTGGAATCGATGACAAACGAGCAACTAGGTTAGTATTACGCGAAACCGGACCATTGCTATGTTCACTACTCACTGGTGAAGGACTAGGGCTTGGGCTAGAACGACCAGCTGCAATATCACTATTAGGGGAATAATCAAGCAGCTTAGGCAAAGCCTTGCTTTGTTTATTGACTTGATTACTTTGCTTAATAGCCTCACGCAAAACCTTAGGTCGTGGGATCAAAGTTTTCGGACTAGGTTTAGGTTTACTCAACCTTGGTGGTCTAGCTTTGGGCTTTGGACTTGGCTTAGTCACTGACTTTGGTTTTGGTCTTGGTTTTGATTTCGGCGCTGGTGGCTTCTTTTGCTTAACTGGTTTAGCTGGTGGTAAGCTTGGCTTACCCTTAGGCTTAGAAGGCGGTGTAACTGCTTTCTTGGGATCATGTTTACCTGAATCCTTACTTGATTTAGTTGACTTACGCTTAGACTTAGTCAATCGTTTAGCTGGCGTGCCCTGAGCCACAAACTCAATCCTAGAGACCTGCACCTGCGGTCGCGGCTTATAGCTAACCAAAACTGTGATCATAATCCAGAGCAGAATTGCAATGTGGATAGCATAAGAAACTGAACTTGATTCCTTAAACAAATCATCTTCTTGACGCAATTTTTCTTGACTTTGAAAAATATCAAAGAGAATAAAGGCTAGAAAACAAAAGTTACCAGCAAACAAAGTATTAGAGACGGTACCAGGAAACTTAAGCTCATCAACTATCTCACGCGAAAGCTCAAGATCTAGGTAAGGCACACTATCTAAAAGCCGTGCCAGCGTTGCAAGTGTCGCCTCATCCAAACTACCAATAATGGCTACTACAATTGCAAAAATTAAAGTAATGCCAAAGGCAATAAGATAGAAAAAGTTTTTATTGGAAACAGATTTGGAACGCTCTATAGAGCCAGCTAAATCAGCTGCACTTTCTTGCGTCTTGACTATTAATTTGGGATATTTGCGCGTATCTGTTGCCATAAGCAGCGAGGCATTATATACCTATTCATATTCTATTATATAGTTGTTAAGATAGAGTCAAAACACGCATCGCGCAAGATAAGCTACTCACCAAAGATAAAGATACTTGCAGGACTGTTAATAGTAGAACTTCCACCTTCAGAAGTGAATCTCCAGCTTTGGGTATTGCGGAAACCAATGAAGGCATTAGAGCCTGTATCTTCAATCGCCCCATCATCAATTTCGATATAGTATTCTGTGTTAGCTGTTAAGTTGGAACTTGGGTTGATAGTTACTGTAGCGCCGGAAATAGTGCAAGAACCAATTGCAATAGCTTCCACTGTTGAATTGTCACTAATTAGTTTGAGGGTGATATTGCCGGAACCAGCTTGAACATTTTCATTAAAGGTGATGGTGAAATTGGCTGCAAGTGGGAATCTATCCTGTCTATGGTTTGGGTAAGTTGATAAGACTTTTGGTAAACCATCATCACCCACCCCTTCAACTGTTGAACCGACTGTATAGAAAGTTGAAGCTGAGTTTTGGTTATTGTATTCAGTATTGATCCAGTCAGAAGAACGTACTTTGCTGGCAATATGAATTTCATCAAGTTTGCCATCAAACTCATATTGAGTAGCTGAATCGGTTCGTCTACCAATATCCCAAGTTGAAACTAAAGTAGGTGCGCTGTAAGCAGTGGTCGATGAGCCAGTACTAGAGCCATCAAGATACATATAGTAATTGTCACTAGTGAAATTATAATCACAGCTTACATGGTGCCAGTTGGTGTCTGAAGTAGCACTAGCTGCATCAATAATTGCGTTGGAGCCTGAGCGACAGTGGTATTTATCATTAGTACTGCCGTCATACCAAACTTGGAAATTGTCAGCATCACCGGTATACATCTGCCAAGCACCAAAGTCCGCGGTGGTGACATCTAATTTTGCCCAGAAGCTAATAGTACCAGTGTTGACACTAAAACCAGTCGAGCTTGCATTGATATAGTCATCAGTACCATCCATGTCACTACCATTGCCGACTTGTCCGGCGACCTTGTCAGCACTGGTCATTGAGCCAGAGGCTGTTCCATGCAAGTCGTTGCTAACACTATTGGCTGTAGTGGCACTAGGATCATCGTTCATATGGTAGACGGCGACATAGCCATTGGACCAAACTCCATACTTGCCATTAGGATCATCAGCGTTTAAGGTAGTAGCGTTGGCGTTGTTGTAATAGATATAGAATATAGTGTCTGCTGAAGCATCTAAGAAAGGAGCTTTGAACCAAAGTTCACCTTGGTTGTTGGTGGTATCGATACTGACAAGTTCGGTTGGCAGCAAAGTTAAGCCATCACCTTGGGTGATTCTAATTTCACCACCATCGGAGCGGACATTGCCAAAGAAATTAGCAGAACTTAAGTCACTTAGATCAATATAGACAGGGAAGTCTGTTAGGTCACCATTGACTTTGGTATTGTCTACAGTGAGTTTGAGCCTGCTATTCCAAGCGCTATTGGTCCAGCCATTACTAACAGCGCCGCCTCCACCACCGCCAGCAACTGTAGTAAAATTCCATGTCCCATTGTCAGCTATGCCAGCATAGGAATTACTAACGACATCATCAAAGTTTGTTGCAGCTATATTGACATAGTAGCCAGTACTATTTGCAAAATC
>JAPPOW010000052.1:0-6335 GCA_028817775.1 Candidatus Melainabacteria bacterium
AGATAGCATAAGGTCTACCCTCCCCAGATCATAATCCGACACAGCATCTTGATCTGCTTTTTTCTTCCAGCCAAGTCTCTCCTGAGAACTTTTTAAGTAGCTGAGGTTTGCAGTTAAATTTTCTGGTAAATAATGGGGCTGCGACACTCACCATATCTTATCTTATTAATGGTGCATTCTACCAATTTATCTATATCTCCTTATATTTCAAGCTAAAATCAGCTTCCATGGAGCCAATTTTACTTGAATCTAGTCAATACCCTAAGTGCTTGCATGAGCTAGCTAGTAAAGCTCCTAGAGAAATTTATTACCAGGGTAACTTAGAGCTCATCAATCCCAGCAAAAGTATCAGCATAGTCGGCACCCGCAAACTTAGTCCAGTGGGACACAACGCTTGCGAGCAGTTTATCAGTTCGCTAAAAGATACTACTATAGTTAGTGGTCTGGCTTATGGTTTGGATAGTTGTGCTCACCAAGCCGCACTTGATCTTAATCTGCCAACAATTGCAGTCATTGCTTCTGGCTTGGATTGTTTTGATTACTTTGGACAACAAAGATTAATTTGGAATGAGATGCTGCGACGTGATAATTGTTTGATCTTGACTGAAGTGGCGCCAGGTTTTGAAGCTAAAGCCTGGACCTTTGCCCATCGCAACAGAATTATTGCTGCCTTGTCTGATACTACAGTGATAATTGAAGCACCAAAGAAAAGTGGTGCCCTAATTACAGCAGATTGGGCTTACCAACTCAAACGCAATCTACTAGTACTTCCTGGCAAGGGTCATAATTATCAAGCTAGCAATAAATTAATTGAAGCAGGTATTGCTCAAGAATTAAAACTTGAACAAAAGTCTAAGGACCCAATACTTAAACTACTACCAGCAAGTTTCGATCTGCTACTAAGTCAGCTCACAATCGACTCACGCGAGCTAACCAAGCAATTAAGTTTGCTTGAATTAGAAGGTAAAGTCTCAAAGGAGAAAGGTAGCTATTACCCGAAAGTTTTAGAAAACAAATCTTTGTAAGCTTTCATGCCCTCAGTTTCGGTTTCAAGATTAGTATTCATTGAAGCAAAGATGAACACACCATGTCCAACTCGCTCCTGAGTACCATCAAGTGCCAAAGTAGCACCACTGACAAAGTCAATCACTCGCTGAGATAGATCTCTATCTAGATATTGCAAGTTAACAATTACAGTCTTGCGCGACTTAAGATGATTGACAATTTCCAAACTATCTTCAAAAGCACGAGGCTCAGTCACAACAATATTCATATTCGATACAGCTCCTTGAACCAGTTGTAAGTGGCTTGCAGCAGAGGTCTTGCTCTCCTCTTCTTCTACCGGTGGCTTGATTGACATGCCCAGATCGATCATATCTTCTGTGCTTTGCTCGTCTTCTTTCCTACCACTAAACCATGAGTTGATGACTGAATCCATTGCTTGCTTTAATCCTTTTGTGTCCATAAAACTACTTCTTTCTATACTAACCCCATCTTGCATTTTCTTCAATTCTTCTTGAATTTCTGAACTTGCTGCAGGCACTTCATAATCCTGCTCTATTTGGTACAACTTGTCGAAACCTTGAGTGAAGTTCTTCTCATTTGGTCCCATCCAAAAGTCGTCCATCTTAAATTGTGCCATTAGTTTCCCTGTTTCTCCCTTGTAAGCCTCTCTCCAAACAATGCAGACCCTATTCTGACCATTGTCGAACCATGTTGCAATGCCAAATGGTAATCATTGGACATCCCCATCGACAATTCAAGCACGCCAAGGGAATGGGCTTGCACCAGCTCCTCTTTCATCTGACGCATCCTCTGGTAAATTGTTTCTGATTCCGCAGAAATTTTATGAGGACCCATAGTCATTAGTCCTTGCAAATCAATATTGGCTAGCTCAAGAACTTTGCTATAGGCCTCCCTGACTTGCTCTGGGGCAAATCCATTCTTGTCAGTAAAATTTACCTGCAAGAGAATTTTTTGTTTGATACCAAGTTTCTCAGCTCGTTTATTAATCTGCTCAGCTAATTCAAGACTATGTACCGAATGAATTAAATCAAATTCACCGACAGCTTTGTTGACCTTGTTAGACTGCAGAGGGCCGATAAGGTGCCAACGCACACCAGCTAAGTTCAGACGCTGTTTTTTATCGATAGCCGGTATTACGTAATTCTCAGCAAAATCCCTCAGCCCTAGCTCATAAGCTTCAATTAGCTGCTGGTCCTCAGCATACTTTGAGACAGCAATTAAACTAGCGCCAGCAAGCTGCGCTTGAATTGATTCAAACCTAGAAGATAAGGATTGCAACTAGAATATTTTAACTCAAGCCTGCCCATTCACTTGCTGTCAAAGAATCTCTTGGAGTCTCACCAACTGTTCTTTCTCTTAGTAAAGCAGCTTTGGTGCCCTCTGGGATAGGAGTATCGTCACCACCTGTTCCACCAACAGCAGCACGCTGTCTTCTTAAATAAGCTTCGTCAATCACAACTCGCGTGCCATTAGATCTAACAATACGATCAAAATTTGCTAAGACTTCAGCTAAATCTTCTTGGAAACCAGGTCTTGTTTTGTCCAAGACCAGGGCATGACCAGCTTGTTCAGGATTTACAAAGAGACCATTATTAATTTTGCCGCTACGATTTTGAGACTTGAAACTCTGCCCGCCGCCATCACTTAAATAAAGCAAAGCTAGTTTACGTCCTGATCTGCGGTCAATCAAATCTTGGTCCGCTTTCCAGGCAACTTTGGCACTTTCACCAGTCAGTGATAAATCTCTAATTACAAATAGATTCTTAGCTCCAGCCTCTGCAGCTTTGCTTTCTATTTGCTGGCGCAAGAAACTAGCATCAGCATTAGCTGATTTGGTAGCCTTGAGCTGGCCACTACCATCCTGCAGTACTCTATTAAAGGATCTTTGGGCTGATTCGTATAAATTTCTATCTTGTCCCTGATAGGCTAATAAATATTGTGAGCTCATTAGTTTTATCTTAAAGCATCTGGGGCTGAATAATTGAAATTTCTTGCTATTTTTTAAGACTTTTGCACAAATCATGATAGATTAGGCTCTTAGATTCCAGGTCCGGGCTTGTGGCGGAATTGGTAGACGCGCTTGACTTAGGATCATGTGCCTATGGCGTAAGAGTTCGACTCTCTTCAAGCCCACCATAATAAAGTAAAAGCCCCCCCTCATATGAGGGGGTTCTTTATTTAAAAGGGAGTTTGAACACAGCCACTCGAAAAATCGATACTTAATCGATTTTTCGTTCCTCCGCGGGCTTCCACTTCATTACCTTAGTCTTCTTGGTTCCCCAACCGCTAAACTCTTCAAGCCCACCATAATAAAGTAAAAGACCCACCTTGAAGGTGGGTCTTTTACTTTACAAGGGGGTTGAACACAAGCCAAGCCTTCTACCGAGACGGAGGTACAGTGATTCTACAACGCCACCGAGGACGGTTATAGCCAGCAAAGCTGGCTCACTGCGTGTGGATACTAGGCAAACGGCGCATTCAGAGTAGCGCCGTCCGGGATCAAATACGCAAAATCTTGATTAATTCTGTTGAACATTAAAGTGCAGAACTCAAATCATAGAATCTGGATAACCACCAAGAGCAGCACTTGCACAAAACAAGTCACCATCCATGACGCTTTGCCTCACCAATTTTCTAGCCTCTTCATTCTTAAACTCATCTCTGTATACAGTTAATTTAGTCTTGATTTCATTGATAAATTCAGGACTAAAACCAAGATCAGACATTAACTTCTCACCATCCTCAAAAAGATAAAGCGATGAAACTCCAAATGGCGTTTCGGCAATCCGGTGAAGTATAAACTGCTCAATAGCTGCTCTGCGTTCTGCAACAAAATTAAAAACCCAATCAATAAACTTCTTGTAGAGTTTAGTTGCCTGCTTTTGTACAGGCTCCAATTCGGCTTGCCTCATCGGGTCAAGGCTTGACAAATCGTTTAGCCAACCCAAAACTTGAAAAAGCAGACTCGGTATATTTAAATTCCACAACTCTGGATTCATTTCTTCAGCGTCAGCACCAGTTTGAGCGAGCAAGGCTTCCGTCTCACTGATTGCCCGCAAAAAATCTACAGGTAATCCAGTAAGATCCTCTGTTGTATTAGCTTCCAAGAAACCTGGTGTATCAATCTCCTGATCAATACGACTCATTAACTCCAAACTATAGCGAATCAATTCCTGATCAAAATTCTGGTAAACCTTATCAGCATCTTGATTGATACTCCAATCTGAACTTGAGTAATCACCAAATAAAGGTAGCTGCATACCACTCTTTTTAATAAAATTATCTGACTTGAGATTATGAAAGACCAGGTCTTTCATTCTTGCCAGTGACTTTTTAAATTGAAGTTCAGATACAGACACTAAGTTATACTCTAAAATACCATCCGGAAAGCTCAAGTAGTGAAATAATTAGCTAAGCCTTCAGCTGTTAAATCAAGTTTGGCTTCTTTTGCAGCTTCTACTGCAGTCGGATCTTCTTTCAAAAGACTTGCAAGTAGCTCATTAAAATTACTCGCTCCTTGAGTACCACCAATACGTATTCCTGTTAGTAGGTCTCTCATCTTATGCACAATAGAATCAAGTGGTTTGAGCAAAGCTTGTAGTTTTTGTTGTGACCTCAGAGCTCGAAAGTATCCCTTAAACAAAGGTCCCAACTTATCAATAGAAGCAGCACCGCCACTTCTATTGGCATGCCTCTCACCAGCAAGAATCAATTGATCAATTAGACGAGCTGGTCCATCTATTTCAAACTGCGCTCCAAAAACTTCAGGCAAAGACCTAGCCAGTGGCTCTAAAACTTTAGCTCTAATATCACTAGCTTCTGGTACAGAGGCAGTTACAGCTTGCGAAGCAGTGGCTAACTGCGTTGCAGTTTCTTGCAAAAGCTCAAGGGGTGAACTCTTTTGAACAAAATCTCTATTAATCACAGCAGACATACCCAGATAATAGCACGAACATAAACACAGATCATTGCAGTTTCCCAGAAGAAATACGTTATAATCATTAAGATCAAATGATCAAAAACTACTCAATAGCCGGCTTGCCAGCAGCTATCTTTTTCAATGGTGATAGACGAAGCATCGAGGCAGAAGAACCTGAGCACATGACAGGGGATACTGCTTTGCTTGCCTCGGACCATCTAATAATTAATCACAGCAGCTCTGCACGATTAGATGAAATTATTGACCATGGAAGATTTCTTTACTTTAACAATATGCGTGAATCAGAATTCCGGGCACCTAGCAGCGCGGGAAGAATGACCAACCAAGTTGGAAATTTATTTGTGCGCTGTGGACCTTATGGTGGGCAGACTTTTGAGTTACCACTTTTCTTTGACACTTCCAATGGTCTTAAAGAAAAAGAAGCTCACCTAATTCACGATGATCAAGACGCTTTGGATCATCTACTTGATAATTTAGAATTGGGCACTACTACCAACCCAGCAACTCGCAAAGTTGGTGAACTAGCCGACAACAAAGGTAGTCTTGAAGAATACGGCTGCACAATTCCACTCTCAACAAATATCAAAGAACAACTCAGGCAGCACCACAAAAGCCTTGAGGCAATTGAGTTAGAGTGTGCACTTGCAATTGGTGCAGCACAAAATATAGTAAGGGAGAAATCCTAATAACCTGTCTTGAAAGTCCAATAACAAGGCTTGCAAGTATAGGCATCGTTTCATCTAAAGGGTTTTGTTTTGTACACCCGAAGTTTGCTGTAGCAAATAAGGGCGAGCATAACAAAGTTATTGGGCTTTCAAGACAGGTTCTAAGCTGCTCTATGAATACCTAAGCCCCTAGCAGGCTCAAAATTATAAACAGATCTCACACGGTTGTCTTGAATAGTTTGTTCTGTAACACCTGGATCAAAACTTACACTAAACTCTGGTTGGTCTAGATTATCCAAATGAACATTCTTACCAGCATCGCCTGGAGTTCTGTAATCAACTGAGGCAATAATTCTAGCTTCACCTTTTTGTGAAATTTGCAACTCAGGTGTATCTATTGAAGTGGATTCAACTAGCATGCCATTAACAACTTTCACAATACAAAATTCATCATCGTCTTCTCTATAAGTAATCACAGCACGAACATCTGAATCATTTTCAATACCTGGTCTGTAATCAGCTTTGACTGGCAGACCGGAGCTATCAAAGAAAGGAGCCTTGATTACTTTCAAGGGTATTAAGCCCATGCGTCTATATGTCACTGCTGGCACCTTCTGCATTGGCTGAGTATTTTTTTCACCAGTTGCTCTTGCTCTAGCTACCATAATGAACCCATATTAACATATTATCTTATTAGAATTCAA
>JAPPOW010000052.1:6345-22270 GCA_028817775.1 Candidatus Melainabacteria bacterium
TTTTGGAGAGTTTTTTGCCCAATTGATACTCCGCCATGAGCTTAACAGCCTGCTCCAGGGTCTGGGCACTAGCGTCATGAAAATATGGGTAAGTATCCTCAATATTGCGCAAGACTGGTACTTTGAATTTGTGCTTGTCAGAATCTTCCTGAGTGACATTGAAACGACCCAGATCGACTTCAGTTACAGCCGGCTTAGTTGCAAAGTAATCCTTCTCTAAACCCATCTTCTCAAAGCTGCCACCTCCAAGAGCTGGACCATTGTGGCACTTGTTACAGTTGAGTTTTTTGAAACTTTTGTAACCACGTTTAGCTGCTGCAGAAATTGCCTCTTGATCCCCAGCCAAATATTTATCAAAATCATTGCCATGAGTGACCAGTGATTTTTCAAATTCAGCAATTGCATTTGCAATTCTGTCGCCTGTGATTTTGGCATTGCCAAAACTTTCCACAAAGCCAGCAAGTAACTCACCATCTTTGCGTAGTTTAGGAATCACTTCATCCCAATTTGAACCCATCTCTATTGGATTGTGCACTGGTCCATGAGCTTGCGCTTCTAAATCCTCAGCACGCCCATCCCAAAATTGTTTGAAATTAAAACTAGAATTCAAAACTGTAGGTGAATTAATTGGACCCTTGGCTCCACCAATCCCTGTTGACACCTGTGCTTGATCAGTACCGCCCTTGGATAAGTTGTGACAACTAGCACAGGACAAAGTGTTGTCACCTGAGAGTCTCACATCATGAAAAAGTTTGCGTCCAAGTTTGACTTTGCTCTGATCCAAACCTAAACTAGCCGGATCAGGAAGTGGACGAATAGCATTGGCCTGATAAATTTCAAGCCAAGCATTAAGCGCGTCCTTGTCTTCACTAGTTAGCGCTTTGTCCCAATGCGCCAAACTATATTGAAGCGGCGGCATCGAGCCTGCATCAACGACAGACTGTAGACGAGCAATCACATACTTGGGTACTTGTTTATCATCCTCAATAGAAAATAATTCACTCTCAAGATGGAAGTATGAACGTCCCTTCTTTACATCTGCTTCGATCAATTGTTTAGCACCGGGCATCTTAGAGTACCAAGGCCATTCAGTCTGGTCCGAGTGACAATCCATACACTTCTGGCGCAAGATTTTTTCTGCCTGCTCGCGTTGGGATGACTTAGACCATGCCGCTGGAGCCATGCAAATCAATAAAACTAAGAAAGGGAAACGAAATTGCATGCAATAAAGTATACGATTTTTGCAAGCCCGAAGCACATGTGTTATATTAAGGGACTTATGACAATTAAGTTGCCTCTCCAAATAAATCTTGCTGACTCTATCTTTAAACTGATTGGCAAAGCAGAAAGACAAAACGAAAAATTTGCACAGCATAGAGCTAGAATCAACCAACAGGATGATGGTTACTGGAAAGGTGCAGCCAAAGCTTTACAGAGAGCTCTTGCATTAGCAAACCCGCCTGAGTTACACAAAAAATTTGATAGAACTGCAGTTTCTGGGATGATGAATCGTTATTCTGCTCGTCAACTTATTGAAAAAGTAAAAGACGGTGCTCAAGAAAAAATAGAAGCATTGTACACTGTGATGCAATCTCAAGCAAAACTAGTAATGGAGTTTTTTACAGCTCTCCTAGTTCAGGCACAAGACTTGGGTATTGTAGGTGCTGAACAAGGACAATTTGCAATTAGGAAAGATGACCACGATCTACTTTTCAAAAAAGAAGGCAATACCGAATACTACCGTTTTGAAGACAAAGGGTTTAGTGAAGGTATAGAAATCAAACACACACATAGTGATGACCAGGTTGACGAATTAGAAGTTCGCAGGTACAGTCCGCAAGAAGCTTATGGTGACATAATTTATAAAGAAGGACATCAGGGTCAGAGCCTTGAAGCAGCAAACGAAAGACAAAAGAGATGGTTGCTGGGAGTAATGGAAGATGGCGGGGACGATTTAGAAAGCTCCACAGATAGCTTCGTCATTAGTTAATCTCTAAAGATATCGACTAAAACATAGGAAATCCTAAACTATAAATGTTAGGATTGTAAGCCTCATGAATAGAATAGTTTCGGGTGCTAGTCCTGCTAGCTCACGCCTCGGCGTCGAGTATATCAAGGACAAAGATATCTTCTCTGCCGATTTGGCTAGGCTCGATCGGCTCAGACTCAGTACTGGACTGAGGGCAGACCAAAAAGCAAGAAGGTACTTAGCCGAATTTAGACAATTAGCGCGTGCTTATGTCCGTATGGTGATACAGTTTAATGCTGACAGAACTAAAACTAATGCAGCAGATATACTTGAGCTAAGTAAAATCATACGTAGCAAGATTAACAAAGCTCAATATGAGTATTCTGAAGAACCTACTTTCTCACGCACTGCTAGAGAAAAACTTAGCAACCCAGAGCATGTTGGGACTATATTTAATTCTATCTTTGCCAATTTCGCTGTGACCAGATTTTTCCCCGATTACCTCAAACACTATGCAGTATTAGAAAGAGAGCTAGCGGCTGAAGGAGTAAATATAGATAGCATAGATTTTTAAGCCGCCAATTATCCTTGTGCTATTATTGCACCTTAATGAACACTGTTAGTATAAAGCGCTTCATTAAAGATAGTTTTGCCCGTATAGACGCTAAGGGCGCAGAATCTTTTTTGAGATTTAGGGACTCTGAAGTCCAAGAGACAAAAGCAGATGGTCACTGGCATAACTGGCGCCGTAACCAGAAAGTTGCCCGGCTCAAAGCAATACATCAACCTAGCGAACATTTTGGAGCTGATTCTGTCGGACCAATGCTTGATAGGGAAGATCTTAATAATCAAGTTGATGAATACCAAGTGAAAACTCAGGATGAAAAAAACATCTTTATAAACTTCGTTGGGCACATGGCACAGAACCTAAGTCGCCGCATCAAGTGGCTGATAGAAGCCTTGATTCAAGGAGAATTAATGCAGGCTGGTACTTATGCTGCTCCTATGGCAGCTGAGACTAGCGAAGGACTTGTTTTTGATAAAACCGTCAGTGATCTAGGTAATGATTATGGAATTCACAGCAAAAGAGACAATGGTGATATTGAAAGCATGAGATTTTTGATTGGACCAAGCAATGACTTGAAACAAATTAGATTATTCAACAAGCAAGAAGGGCAAAACGGACAAGATTTAAGTATTGATTATCAAGGTTCTGGTCATAGCCATCTGCCGGTAGCTATTGAAAATAGAGACGGAATCAAGATTGAATTTAAGCTAGACTAATGATCTCTTCAACTTTTTTCTAGGCTTTTTCTGTTAAAATCTTAGGCACTATGGCAATTAGACCTGATGAAATAACTAGAATTCTTAAAGAACAAATCTCAGAATACAAGGACTCAACTCAAATTAGTGAAGAGGGTTCTGTACTGAGCGTAGGTGACGGTATCGCCCGTATCTACGGATTACAATCAGCAATCAACGGTGAATTGGTTGAATTTGATGATAGTGAGAAGACTCAGGGTATGGTTATTAACCTTGAAGAAGATAACGTTGGTGTAGTTCTCTTGGGTAAAGGCTTAGAGATCCAAGAAGGTACTGCTGTTAAGTCTACTGGCCGTATCGCTTCAATTGGTGTAAGCGATGAAATCCTTGGTAGAGTAGTTGCTCCTACTGGTGAGGCGCTTGATTCCAAGCCAGCGATCAATGCTGATAAATTCATGCCACTAGAGAAAGTTGCTCCTGGTATTGTCAAACGTAAGTCTGTTCACGAGCCGCTTCAAACTGGTATCACTGCAATCGACTCTATGATTCCAATTGGTCGCGGGCAGCGTGAGCTAATTATTGGTGATAGACAGACTGGTAAGTCAGCTATTGCAATTGATACTATTTTGAACCAGAAAAACGTAGCCGAAGATCAAAGACCAATCTGTGTCTATGTTTCAATCGGTCAGCGTAATGGTTCAATTGCCCAGATCGTTAAGAAGCTTGAAGAAGAGGGTGCCATGGACTACTCAGTAGTAGTTCACGCAGGTTCTACTGATACTGCTGCTCAGCAGTTCTTGGCTCCGTTTGCTGGAGTTGCAATCGCTGAGTACTTCCTAGCCAAGGGTCGTCACGTACTTTGTATCTACGATGATTTAACTAAGCATGCTTGGGCTTACCGTGCGATGTCACTATTGCTTCGCCGTCCTCCAGGTCGTGAAGCTTATCCTGGTGATGTTTTCTACTTACACTCACGTCTACTAGAGCGTGCTTGTAAAGTAAACGATGAGATGGGTGCTGGTTCAATTACTGCGCTGCCAATCATTGAAACTCAAGCGGGTGACGTTTCAGCTTATATCCCAACTAACGTAATTTCAATTACTGATGGTCAGATCTTCTTGGAGACTAACCTCTTCAACGCTGGTATTCGTCCTGCGATTAACGTTGGTCTATCAGTTTCACGTGTTGGTGGTGCTGCGCAAACCAAGGCTATGAAGAAAGTTGCTGGTCCACTACGTTTGGGTCTAGCTCAGTTCCGTGAATTAGAGGCATTCGTTCAGTTCGCTTCTGATCTTGATGAAGCAACTCAAGCACAGATCAACCGTGGTCAGAAACTTGTTGAGATGTTGAAGCAAGCTCAATACTCGCCGCTTACAGTTGGTCAGATGGTTAGTACCATCTACGCTGGTGAACATGCATTGCTTGATGATGTTGAAACTTCTAAGATCGCTCGCTTCAAAGAGGAGTGGTTCCAATACTTTGAATCTAACCACGCTGACTTGAAGAAAACTCTAGACGCTGGTACTGCCCTAAGTGATGAGACTACTAATGAGTTAGAGGCTGCTCTTAAGAAATTTAAGTCTGATTTATTTGCTTAATAGCCCCAGAGCTTATCTTGTGCTATACTTGGTATATTATGTCAAGTGATTTTGATTCTAGAATTGACCCTATTCAGCCTGCTCACCCAGGCCCAAAGGCTAATGGCGATTCTTCTCAGCCAAGTACAGAGCTTAGCGATAGTACAAGCCAAAAAAACGACCAAAGAAGCCCAGAGCAGTTAGGGCTACACGCTTCTTCAAGTCCTGCTAAAACTGAGCCCGCTGATTTTTCACAAATTCTTGGTTTACACCAAATTACAGAGCTAGAGTTCGACCCCAAAGAGAAACCTGAAGATGACCGAGTTGCGGTGAACCTACGGGCTGGTAATGTTATGAGCTATCTTAGAGACAAAGCAAACTATCTTTGTGACAGTTTTGATCAATTGAAATCAGGATCACAATCCGTTGCTAGAGTACCAGCACCCAGTTTAAATGGATTTAGTCCTGCTATTGGTATTCAAGATGGCTTACTTTTCTATACCGGTGCTGCAAGTCATTGTATGAGCTCGTTAGCGGTGATAGAAAATCAACCAGGCACCGATAAATCTTTTCCACAAACTGGAGAGTCTTACATCTTAAATTTTGATAGCCCTGCCAATATTGGTAAGAGAGGTCATTTGGTTTCAATTACAAAGCACAACATCAATGATCCTAAGTTCTTAATTACTGATTGTAGATACCAACTAGCTAGTAATGAGATAGTTTTGGAACGAGCCAAAAAACCTAACTCACTTGATACTGAGTGGGATGCTATGATGCAAAGCACCAATGGACAAAGATCCCCTGAAGCCGATGAGCTCTACCAAAAATGGTCTGCTGAAAACACTCAAAACATCTTTGATGCATTACCGTTTAAGGCCTTAGGTTAAATTAGGTATTTACCTATGTGTCGCAGGTCAGCTATATTTAGCGAAAATACAATAAAGCTTAAGGTATTACTAGTTATTTGTGGCTGCATGCTAAGATTTTTCACTCTAAACGAGGCAAAAGCATGGCTACAATTACATTACTAGATAGCAAAGGCAAGAAATCATCTAAAGAACAAAGTGTCAACGACGCCTTGTTTGGCCTTGAACCTAATGAGCATTTACTTTATTTAGCAAAAGTCAGACAAGAATCTAACGCTAGAGCAGGTACTGCTCACACCAAAACTAGAATGGAAGTTCGTGGTGGTGGTGCTAAGCCATGGAGACAAAAGGGTACTGGTAGAGCACGTGCAGGTAGTCGCACTTCTCCACTTTGGAGAGGCGGTGGTGTGATCTTTGGACCACGCAAGAACGTCAACTGGACCAAGGGCATGAACAAAAAAGAATCTGCTCGTGCAATTCTTTCAGCTCTCAATCTTAAGAACAAAGCTAACGCTCTTGTTGCAATTGAAGCACTAGCAAGCGCAGAGGGCAAGACTAAAGAATTGGCTCAACTAATTGAAGCGAGTGGTTTCAAAGGACAACAAGTTGTACTAGTTACTGAATCTGGTAGCGATGAGCTTACTAAGCTTAAGCGTGCAGCAAGCAACTTAGTTGGTGCTACTGTACTTGCAGTCACTGAGCTCAACGTCAAAGACCTACTTAAAGCTGATCAAGTAGTAATCAGCAGCAAGGCTTTAGAAGAAATCGAGGAGAGATTTGCAGATGTCACACGCAATTGAAGAAGTACTCAAGAAACCAGTTATCACCGAGAAGTCTAGTATCGCTGCTAGTACTTTGAGTAAGTATAGTTTTGAAATCCCTAAGTGGGCTACTAAGAACCACGTCAAAGAAGCATTTGCAAAGTACTTCCCTGACCACAAAGTTCTTAAAGTGAACACAGGTTCAATTTTTGGTAAGTCAAAACGTAGCCGCAAAGGTTACACTCAACCAGTTGACCGCAAGAAGGCAATCGTCACTGTTGAAGGTGAGCATATCGATTACTTCCCAGAAGTTTAATTACTTGAGAGTCCAGTCAGGTTCAACTTCATTGTAGGCATCTTCCCTTCCAGCAGGTACTTCTCTGTGTGTCCTTGGTGGTCTACCTAAGGGGGCATAGGGAAGTTCTTCCCTCGGCAGAGACTTAAGTGCCTCAGCAAGATACCTGAAATTCTTAATTGCTTCATAGATATTTTCTGCGGCATCAGTAGCAAAACCTCCTCCTCCTGCAACATCTATTTGTCGTTCCAAGAATCGACGCATTACGGTAGTAGGCTCGAGCAAAATACGAGCACCGACCCCTACACTATGTGACATCACTTCTTTAAATTCTCCGTGAGGCATGGCAATGAGGTCAATTGGATGTTGCTGTCCTGTCCCAAAGGCTCCATTTCTTACTTTGAGACTAGACTCGTCCAATTTAATATGTCCCATTGCTAATTTCAAAAATAGTGGCACTAGATTTCGGTGAAGGGAGAGAGGAGCATTTTGAGGTCTTCCAGGTCTAGAACTATGCCCATGACGCAAATGACCACCCTTGATAGGAGCATATGCTGCCAGCTGCTCCCTGATCAAGTCCAGACTCTTGGCTTTATGTTCTGGATCCAAAAATCTTCTAATTAGTTCTGGACCAATATCATCCTCAGACAAACTTGCTTCTCTTGCCGCAAGAGCTTGAGCCCTCAGCTCCGCGTCATCTTTTCGCAACACAGAAGCAGTAGAAGCAGGAGTCCCGGAAACAAGTCCACCCCGCAGCTGCTGCTCTGAAAACAGTTATCTTTGAAATACCATAAGAAGTTTACGAAGAAAATATTAACAGAGATCTAGCCTAAAAAACTAGTATTGCTTTTAAAATAGGTGTAATTGCCTCTTTGCCGCAACCGAGACTGGCTTTGGTCCTGAAGAGCTTCCTTGCTCTGTTCTTATATTTTCTGCAGCACGTCTCACCAAACTAAACAAATTAACCATAGTTTGTATTTCATCCTGATTATGGGCAATTCTAAATTCTGTTAGCAATAAACCTGAATTATAATCATTGGCAACTGCACGTAAGACTCTCTTGGGTGAAAAACCGTGACTCAAATCACCTTGGAAAATCTTAGTATTCCAATAGAAGTCTGTTGTACCAATTTTCTCAGGTAAATCGTAAGCTTCAAATCCTCTATTAAACAAGGCTGTGTTAATAACAGCAGCAAGCCTCTCCTCAATTGAGCTATAGTTCATGCCAATATTTGACATTGTTGCCTCTATCTCTGAGCTAGTCGCCCCTGATTCTAGAGTCCAGCTTTGCCCAAGACTCTGCTCATCTCTGCCACTCGTATCCCCAATCCTTATTAACATTCTTTAATTATCCTATTTTTGAGTCGATCCGCGCAAGGCCGCAATCTTGCCCTTGACTTCTTCTAGACTTGATTTAGCTGTCTCTTGTTTCTCTTTAGCTCCTGAACCAAAACTATCAGTAATTTGGTTCTCCAATGTGAATACCTGATCGTAGAGGGCAGCCAGTTCGTCTTTAATTCCTTCTGGAGGCGCGCCTTGTGCTAGCTCTGCATTCCAAAATTCAACTTGATCTCCCCAGAATTGAGCGCCTTCTTTACCAGCGCGTGCTTGGTGAATAAAGCCCATCTTGAGTAAATCTTCTCGAGTAGGATTCTCACCAATCATTTCTTTGGTTTCTTGAGCAAAGAATTTTAATACATCTTCATAAGCTTCTTTATTCTTCTGAGCAAAATCTAAATGATCACTAATTTTGGCAACAACTTTGTCAGATTCAAGTTCTGGCGTCAATTGTTCTATCTGTGCTCGCAAAGAATCAAAGACCGTTAGTTTGTCAGCAAGATCTTTACGAATAGTTGAAATTTCTTTTTCTACAGACTTATCAGTTAATGCTGCAGACTGCAGTGAACTGATCTCAGTTTCATCTTTAGCAATCCCTTGTTCTAACTCTAGAGCACGCGCCCTGAGAGCTGTTACCTGATCAGAACTAGCTGACGCGGCCTCAGATTGACTTTGTATTGTTTTTGGCTGACTACTAGATACAGCAGTACTAGCCTCAGTAGCTTGATTGTTAATCATTACAAATCTAGTGTAATCACCTTAAGTTAAGCTTCGGTTAAATCACTGTCATCAGACCTGTCATCCTGAGCGAAGCGTCAGGATCTCCCAGCTTCCACAATGAGATCCTGACGTACCCTTCACTCCGTTCAGGGTCCTCAGGATGACAAGACATAGTTAATCTTTAACGTTAGGGGTATACAGTATATATAGTGCAGAATGAATTGGACATCAAAGCCGAGCTCAAAACTGTCACTGATAAATGCAATAAGGCTCTAGAAAACCTAGAGACCAAGCAGTGGTATGGCTATGTCAGCAAAGTCGTTGGGCTTTTGCTGGAAGCTCAATTGCCTGGTTCTAAAATTGGTGAGCTTTGCACTATTCAGGCAGATGATGGCAGCACAAAGCAAGCAGAAGTAGTTGGCTTCAAAGGTCAGACTGCTCAGCTCTTATTGCTTGAAGATGGCAAGGGGGTAGCTCAAGGTGCCAAAATTATCCCATCTGGCAAAACTTTAGAAATTGGTTTAAGTGAAGAGCTACTTGGTAGGGTTATTGATCCACTGGGTGAACCGATGGACCATAAAGCAAAGCCAGTCTTTGAGGAGTTTAGAGGCATTGAGCAAGAAGCTCCTGATTCATTTGGTCGTCCTCGAATCAAGGAGACCTTCTCATGTGGTGTGCGTGCGATTGATTCAACTTTAACTTTTGGTCTGGGGCAACGTATTGGTTTATTCTCAGGTTCTGGTGTTGGTAAGTCTACTTTGATGGGGATGATCGCTCGCTACTGTGAAGCTGATATCAATGTGATTGCTCTAGTGGGTGAACGTGGTCGCGAAGTCCAAGATTTTATTGAAGCAAGTTTAGGCGAAGAAGGAATGAAACGCTCGGTCTGCGTCATTGCTACTGGTGACAAACCAGCAATGATGCGTATGAAATGTCTACTCACTGCAACCACAATTGCTGAGTACTTTAGAGACAAGGGCAAAAAAGTTATGCTCATGGTAGATAGTGTCACTCGTATGGCCATGGCAGCACGTGATGTAGGTTTAGCTGTTGGCGAACCGCCAGCAATGAAAGGTTATACCCCAAGTGTTTTCTCACTCATTCCGCGAGTACTAGAACGCGCCGGTAAATCTGACAGGGGTTCAATCACAGCAATTTATGCAGTTTTAGTTGAAGGTGATGATATGAATGAACCAATTGCTGATACCGTTCGTGGTGTACTTGATGGTCACATCATTCTCTCCCGTAAAATTGCAGTCAAAAATCACTTCCCTGCTATTGATGTACTAGCTAGTGTCAGTCGTCTGTTTCCGGACATCACATCAGAAGAACAGCAGGATCTAGCGGGCAAGATGCGCAATCTAATGGCAGTCTACGCCGAAAACGAAGATCTAATCAATATTGGCGCCTACGAACGTGGTACTAATCCAACTATCGATCAAGCAATTGCCCTTAAAACTAAGATCGATGATTTCCTCAAACAAAAAATTTATGAGCAGGTTAGTTATGATGAGACTTTGCAGGCTTTACGACAAATAGGGTTATAAGCCCAACTACCATTCCAACTATAGCCATCAAAGTCCCAGCTGAAAGCGTGTTCCAAACCAAGATCTGATCAAGCCTTAATTGCTCAATTGCTAACCTTCCAAGTGAATAAAGAATTAAGTAAGCAGAAATTTGCCGCACTGGTCGTGCTTGATTATAAGACTTAAACAAAACAGCGAAGACTAGTAAATTCCAAATCGACTCGTACAAGAAGCAAGGATGATGATATTCCCCGGTGTGAGTGACAAATAGTTTCCACGGCAAATCAGTCACCGAGCCATAAGCTTCTTCATTAAAAAAATTACCCCAACGAGCAATCGCTTGCGCTAACGGTACTACTGTTGCAGCTGCAGAAAGCTTAGCTAGATAGTGACGGCGATCCATCAACCACGCACCGAGACAGGCACCGATAATACCACCTTGAATACTTTGCCCACCGAGCCAGATCTGCAAAATTTCAGCAGGATTAGCGAGATAGTAATCTAAATTAAGCAAAACAAACCAAAGCCTAGCCCCAAGCAAACCAAACAATAGTAGATATACAAAAAAATTACTCAGCTCTTCTTTAGTCGTATCTTTGGGACATAAATATTTTTCGGCAATGCTTAGAGCAGCAATAAAGCCAAGTGCGTAGAGTAAACCATACCAGCGCAAGCTCACAAAGCCTAAATCAATTAATACTGGACCTGGTGAAACAAATGTCATTCTACTGGGCTGCTTGAATTCTTGTCGTAGACTCCATCACCAAAGATCAAAACCCCAAATGTTCTAATAATGATCCATATATCAAGCAAGACATTGTTGTTCTTAGCGTACCAACAATCAAGCTCCATACGCTTCTCGTAAGGAATAGAGTTACGACCATTAACCTGAGTCCAACCAGTAATTCCTGGTTTGACTTTGATCTTCCACAAATCATCAGCCGAGAAATTCTTTACTTGTACTGGCAAGGCTGGGCGTGGACCCACCATAGACATCTGCCCAAGTAGTACGTTCAAGACCTGCGGCGTTTCATCCAAACTAGTACGACGCAAAAACTTTCCAAGTTTGGTAATCCTGTCATCATCTTTAGACTCAGCAAGTTTATTAGGGTCAGAGCCAGTCTTCATAGTACGAAATTTGAAACAATCAAACTCAGCAGCATTGCGTCCAACTCGAGTATGGACATAGAAGATTGGACCAGGTGAATCAAGCTTGATGAGAATTGCGATGATCAACCAAATAGGAAAGAAAAGTCCAAGTGCTATCCAAGCTAGCACTATATCCATTATTCTTTTTAAAATTGCATTTACCATTGACAACAACCGTCATTGCGAGGAGCTTTGCGACGAAGCAATCTAGTGGATAGATTTTGTCGATGCATTAGATTGGGGACCTTAGCAGGTCCAAGATGGGTCCTAACTCCTACAATATTCATAAGGGTTTGTTGCATAACCATCTTATGCGTTGCTCGCAATGACATTTTACTTCAAATCAGGCTTACGCAACATGTAACCTTCACCACGCTTAGTGTGAATCAACTTACCAAGTGTTTTCTCTTTGAGTTTAGATCTTAAATATCTGATATAAACTTCGATCACATTACTTTCACCAATAAAATCATAGCCCCAAACTTTATTGAACAAAAATTCACGAGTCAAATACTTCTCTGGGTTCATCATGAACACACGTAATAATGAAAACTCCTTACTCCGTAGTTCAAGCACTTCTTCACCGCGTCTAGCCACACGGTTAAACTGATCCAGCCACAAATCGTGATAGCTCAAAGTACCGGCCTGCTCTTTAGGCTTGCGTCTCAATACCGCACGGATACGAGCAAGCAGCTCCTCCGTTGCAAATGGTTTAACCAAGTAGTCATCTGCACCAAAATCTAAACCCTTGACTCTATCTTCAATACTGTCTTTGGCAGTGATCATAATGATCGGCACATTGTCAGAGTCGTCACGCACCTGCTGGCAAACTTCCTCACCAGAAAGGTTTGGCAACATGCAATCAAGTAAAACTAAATCAGGCTCACCCTCACGAATACTCTTAAGCCCCTCTACGCCATCGGTTGCGGTGACAACTTCATAGCCCTCATATTTGAGCTCAAGCTCAATCAGCCTTGTTATCTGCGCTTCATCTTCAATTATTAGTACTTTGGTTTCTTTATTATCTGGCTTTTCAACTGTCGTAGTCATATTCATTAGAGAGGTCGTCCTCGGGATTACTAATATATCAAACCTGATAGAGAATTAGCAAGCTGTTTAGGGTATATTGTTGTCATCCTGAGTAAGACCGCAGATCTTATCGAAGGACCTCCCTGGAGCAAAGCAAAATAAGAACTACCGGTGAAAAACTAACAGAATTAGCAAAGCAAGCTTCAATTCAAAGCTTGTTAGAAGCCATTGCTAGAGCTGATCTCAAAGAGGAGCAGAGTGAAGCCCTAACTCTAATCAGAAAACTCGTACAGGACAAAGCAGAGCACGCACTAGCGCCAATTTCTGCAGCCCACTATGGCGCCATACATTGTTATTACAAATCCAACGAATTACTGATGCACGCTGGAGCAAATATTGACCCATCTAGTATCGAACTGCTTAAGTCACGCAAGCACCGCAAATGTGCCGAGAAAGAAGCTGCCAAGTCTGCTGCCTCAATTGATTCGCTTGATAATCCAGAATTAAAAATTATGTTTTTATATCGCAAGGACAACTCGGGCATGCCCGCACAAAAATTAGTACCTTGCAGTGACTGTTACCAAAATTTTATAGCTAGCTTAATCAAGAATGACGGCAAATTAGTTTTGATTCTTGATGATGACGCACCACGTGAATTTGTTGATAACAAAAATTACGATAATTCAATTTCTAAACTTGGTGAGACTTACTACAAAATTCTTGATACCAAAGCTTTGATGAATCTCAATATTGAAGAGTCGTTAGGAGCACGAGTCTGCACCGAAAAACAATCCTGATAGTGTATAATCTGGATTATGAATCGAGTTGATACACACGACACAGCAAATTTCAGTCCAATTAGAGTCAAAGCACCAGGTGGTGGTATAGGGCTGAAAGCTGCTGCTAAACAAGTTCATCTTAACCGAATAACACAACATGAAGCGCCTCAAACAAAAATAAGCTTTGATGGCTTTGCCAAAGGTATTCAACAAGTGATGGCTCTTCAACATCATATTTCTCAAGCTATCTCTAGAGACCCAGTGAGGAGCCCAGAATCTGATGCTAGACATAGAGAGCGCTTGGAGTTAATGATCGAAAGCCTGAGCATACTTGAGTCAAATCTCGACAGAATCGAACCTGATTCTCCAATGCACGAAACAGAGATTGCCTTTAATATCAACACCACAAGAACAATTTTGAATCAAGAGATAGCAAGATTGACAGCATTAGCTAACAATGAACCTGAAGCAGAAACGAGCAGAAAAGATTTTTCAGACAGAAGGTTTGAATATGAAAAAGACTTACTATTCTCAAATGACACTTTGAGAGATTGCATAGCAGTAGTCAGCCCAGAACAATATGCTGAAATCAATGCTAACTTGCCAATGAGCACCTTTGTTGACCGTTCCGGCTTTCAAGGACTTGACTTAGCTAACAATGATGCAGCCCAGAGGGCAGCCAAAAACTTTAGACAAGCCCGAGATGACTTTGAAGCTGCTCTTGTTGAACCTGAGACCAATTCTGAAACACTTAATGCAGCAGCTAGAAATTTAGAATTAAGCTTCATATTCTTAGAAACCGTTAACCCTAGCAGTATTAACACAGAACATAGACAAGTAGTTGAAACGGCCCTCCAATCAGCAAGTGATGAACTAGAAGTCAGATCTCAATCTGGTCAAGGTGATCCTTGGAGTGAGAATTATGCTAGTAACTTGAGACAAATCAAGCTCAATACACTAGTGCTTTAATCAAAATTGAGCTTTAAACTCTTGCAATACCTTCAAATCAGACTCTTGAATCTGACCACTTTGCAAAGCGTAATCAACAAGAGTATCGTAATCACTTAAAGTTTGGTAATCGACATTAGCCTCCTTGAAAGCATCAACTGATTTTTGTAAGTTGTAAGTAAAGATCGCTACTAGTCCAAGCACTTCAATCCCAGCCTCACGCAACGCTTCAACTGCTTTGAGTGAACTACCACCTGTAGAGATGAGATCTTCAACCACTACTACTTTAGAACCAGCTTCAAGCTTGCCTTCAATTTGGTTAGTACGACCATGACCCTTGGAGCTTGATCTAACATAGATCATTGGTAGATCCATGGCATCAGCTATCAAGCTAGCGTGCGGGATACCAGCAGTCGCCACTCCAGCCACCGCATCGAGCCCAGAGTAATTCTCACGAATCAAATCAACAAATGAATTTTTGATCAAGTTACGAGTTTCTGGGAAAGAAAGGCTCACGCGGTTATCACAATAAATTGGTGACTTGATTCCAGAAGCCCAAGTAAATAAATCATCAGGTCTAAGGAAGACTGCCCCAATTTCTAGTAGTTTGGCTGCAATTTGTTGGGAGCGGTTGGTTGTGTTGTTCATTGTTAGTATTATAGCTTAGGGCGTATGGTCGCTGCAGATGGCAGGCTTAGCCATAAGCAGGAGCTTCAGCTCCATATGCAGAGAGTGCAGCGACCATACGCCCTAATTAATTCTTAACAGCCTTAAACATAGACTTTGGCAATCCAAACTCTTCTATAATCTTTTGATTACGAGCACGGTTTTTGACCATCAAAATCACCCATTGATCAACAAAGATTGGAATCCAATCAGAATCCTCAAGCCGCCTAATCAAAAATGGCTGCCCGTGTTCAGTCATATCATGACGCATATAGAAGATCGCATTGAAATCAAGCTTGGCATCCAAAGCCTGCCACTTCTCTTCATCTTCCTGCACAACCTTGTATATCTCATCAAAAAATCTATTGGCGTAAGCTTCTGGTCTATTGTCGACAAAGACCCGACGCCCCGGGAAAAGATGATAAATCAAGTAACCACCAATATCATAGTTATTAAAAATTGGTCCCTTGACATTAAGTGCCCTAAAAACTTCAGCTGAACGATTAATCCCTGGTGCAAGCCCAACTCGTTTGATACGGCTATGTTTTATTCCAGTAATGAAGAACAAAGCAGCTGCAATCACTAGAGCCAAAATCTGAATATAGAGCAGCATTTTGCGTCTCAAAGTAAACAAGCGTGATAAATTGAGCGCCAAGATTGGAATCGAGTAGATTACAAAGACCGGGATCGATCTACTGGTTTTGAAACCCAGTACCGCAAAAACAAAGAAGATCCCGAGGTAAGCAAAATTATTCTTGATAAATTCCTGTGGTTTGGATTTAGATTTGAGATAGACCATAATCCAACTTAGAAGACCAAGCAAAAACACCCCATCAAAATAGTAATAAATAATTTGCTGCGGAAATCTTTTGTGCATAAAGAACACCGATTGATTCTCTGCAAGTTCATAAGCATAATTTTTAAATATATTGAGTGGCTCTAGCAATCCCCCTAGGCCAAAGGGATTAATCAAAGATACAGCCAGCACAATTAATACTAGCCAAGCTTTTTGACCAGCCTTCCTTTTGAACAATGA
>JAPPOW010000188.1:0-1095 GCA_028817775.1 Candidatus Melainabacteria bacterium
TCCAGGGGACAAGAATTCGAAGCCAATCGCCAGAACAATATTTGGTTAGAACCCGAGGACCATGGAGGACACCATCAACGACCTGCAGCTGCACTTGAAGTTTTATTTGCAAATAGACAAGAATTTATCGATGACCCTCGCTATCTAGAACAAAACCAACTCACTAAATTTAGACTCTCTAACGCATGGTTTCGTGAGCACAGCGCTGCAATGAAAGAACACTGCCTTGCAGGTCAATCAGGAAGTCCAGACACAAATTATCACTATATCGCAAATGTCAGCTCGAGACATTTTAATTACAGTGTCGTACGAGATTGGTTATTTGATGAAGATATAGCTTTAATATATAGAGAAGACTTAGCTTGCAAAACTCCCCTGGTTGCTCTGCCTGAAATACTCAAAGATTTAGAGGCTATCCCATCAGATGAACATGGCACTGACAGAATTAAAATCATGAAAATCCTTGCTGGGCAATTTAGAATCTTGGGACCACAAAGATTTGCCGAACTAGAAACAAAGCTAAAAAATCAAGAAATCATAGATGCACTCCGAGACGAGGTTAATGAAAATCAAACTAGTCCACCATTAGTTCAAGATTTAAATGACGCAGACTTTATAGAAAAACTTGGCTTAACTGTTCCTGAATAAGCAAGCATCACCGTAACTATAGAACCTATATTTCTTCCTAATAGCTTCTTTATAAACTCTTTGAACCTGCTCTGTGCCAATCAAAGCAGATATCAAAACTATCAAACTAGACTTTGGCAAATGAAAATTTGTAATCATGCCATCGATGATTTTAAATTCAAAACCTGGCGAAATAAAAATATCAGTCTCAGCTTCAAGCTCGCCTGAACGAGCCACAGCTTCAAGTACCCGAGTTGAAGTACTACCTACTGAAATAATTCTCTTGCCTGCTTCTTTAGCTTGTTTAATTTTTTGCCAGCTATCTCGATCGATAGAATATTTTTCACTATGCATTTTGTGATCATTAATATCATCAACTTTGATTGGTGCAAAAGTCCCTAAACCGACATGCAAAGTTAATTCAAGAATCTCTATGCCTTTGTCTCTGAGCTGCTGATCGAGCTCCGG
>JAPPOW010000188.1:1534-5272 GCA_028817775.1 Candidatus Melainabacteria bacterium
GAATCTGTATCACAAGAATACTGCAGCAGGCGCGACTCTGCCCGCTCTGGCAGCGGGTAGCTTGCAATCAGCTCTTGCGGCAATTCAAAATCAAATTCTTGGAGCTTCACCAAATATAGCTTACAATATAGAGCAGTGGTCATTGCGAACACAGTGAAGCAATCCAGATAAAAATTCTTAGCTTGCTTCGTCGACTTTGCATCCTCGCAATGACGGTGTGTCATGAAACTAAGCATTATTATCTGCACATTTAACCGCTCGACAGAGCTCGAACAATTGTTCGAGGATCTCACTCAGCAAATTCGTTGGTTACGTTCTTCAGAAGCCAAGGATATTGAATTAATAGTTGTCGACAATAATTCAATCGACAACACTAACGAAGTGATTTATCACTTGATGGAGAATACCGAACTCTCAGTTAAGTATTTTACTCATGATAGTTTTGGTTTAAGTCATTGCCGTAATCTTGCAATCGAAAAAGCTAGTGGTGATCTACTTGCATTTTTGCATGATGACATCACTCTAGATGAGGACTGGGTCAAAGAAGCCTACAAACTTGCTTGCAATTGCCAAGAACAGGAGATTGGTGTTTATGGTGGGCGAGTCATTCCAACTTGGCAAGCTTCACTACCCAAGTGGCTCAATATTGAGGGACGCAATGCAATCCGCCAAGAAGTTTTCCGCGCTCATAGTCATGGTGATGAAGAATCCTACTATCCATTTAATTCTGATTTTGGTTTTGCAGATTTCCCAACTGGCACCAATGTACTAATCCGTCGTGAAGTTTTTGAGAATTGTGGTAATTTTCGTACCGACCTGGGACCAAGTGCTGCAGGAGGTTTGGGCATCTATGATGACACTGAATTCTTTGAATATCTTAGTTGCCTCAAAATCCCAATGCTCTATGTACCACAGTTGATGGTCTTCCACCCAGTTAAAGAAAACCGCCTCACTCTCAAAGCAGTGCGTCGTTGGTATTTTAAATTTGGACGTGCTCAATATTGGGCAGCTCACACCGATAGAATGAAACGTGATCCGCATCCAATGATGGCAATTGAAGATCAGTACCGCAAACTCATCCCTGAATTTATGCTTAATCGCATCAACTCAGTACCACTCTATCTATATTTCAAACTAGCAACTATTGCGCTGGTCTGGTTTATGCATTTGTTTACCTTCAACTCTAAGCGCCGTAATTTCCTTAGTTACAAAATCTCAGAAACTATTGGTGAAATTAATGCTGCTGCAATGCTTAGTGAAATGCAGTCAAGTCGTAAGTTTAGTTTTAAAGATAGGTTGGTCAAGAAGGGGTTATTGAAACCACAGTAATGGCGTATGGTCGCTTTGCTCCCTGCGTATGGAGCAAGCTCCTGCAAATGGCTACGCCTGCTAACTGCAGCGAAGCATCAGCAGGAAGTGAAACTTCCATACGCAGGGAGCAAAGCGACCATACGCCAGAGTTACGCGATATGTTGAGATTGTGTCCCTTCCAAAGTCATGAAACGTGGTGAAGGAATATCCTGTGACAAAGCTTGATTAACAAAGCCTTGAGTTGGTGTCATCAAATAACGACCATCATTACCTTCAAAACCAGGACGGAAGCCACGTACTAGTGCAACTAGTGGGTAAGAAACTTCAAACTCAGGCTGCCAAGGCTGTGGATTAAAAGTTTCTAGCGCTTCATCGACAGTATAGTTGTAGTAACCACCGACAGCATCAGAAGCTGCAGTAAGTTTATTCAACCAAGCACGCTCACCAGGTTTACCAAGATAGTCATCCGGAATATTGGTGAAGTCAGGTTTGTTACTTGCATTCTCAAAAGCATTCTTAGCTTCACTTGCTGACACAATAGCTTTCTGCAAGTTCTTGTTAAAGAAGTTACGGATATCTTTTGGCAATTCTTGGTGATGATCTTTGTAGTACTTAACAAGTGCTGCTGTATCAACACGCTCACCATCTCCTGGGAAAAATTCTAGAATCGCTTCAAGTTCAGATCTTTGAGCTGTAGTTAGTTGATCAGAAGAATCAGTTTTCTTATCATCTTCTTCAAGTTTGGTTTTGATTAGCTGCTGCGCTACTGGACCAAGGTCTTGTGAGCGAGCAACGATTGAAGCTTTTTTATTAGCGGCTTGATGCGGGTCTGCTTCAGCTGCTTGCTGTTGTTGTTGCTGACTAGCATTAATATACTTATCAAAAACTTCTGGATATCTGAACATCAGTACACTAAACGCAAACTTAAAACTTACTGGGCTTAGATCATTGAGAGCCTTTTCTAATTTTTGTGCTGCAAGCTGATTATTTTTTTTGATGTCCTTAGCTTTATCAAGATGTTTAGCATCTTGAGCCAAAATTGCTTCTTCTGGATTTTTGGTAAAGGTATCAGCATCACGAGCCTCACCAGCTTCCTGTCTCAATTGAGTTGCAACTTTGTCTAAACCTAGATTGCTAAGATGACGAAAGACCGTGTCCACTGCACGCTTAGCACCAGTGTAAGCAAATTGTTTACCTTGTTGTTGTCCTTGTTGTAGATTAGCTCCAGTTTCTCTTACCATAATTCTTCCTTTAACTCACCGCATTGACGATATTGACGTATGGATCTGCTGGCGTACTATTAAAGTCATTTGCCAGTGTCGTCATACTGTCTCTAAGCTGTGCACTCATTCCTTTAGAACCTGCAACTGAGGCACCAAATTGTCTCTGGGCGGTAATCTCACCCCACTTAGAGATTGCTACGAACTGTAAATTCTCAGCCTTACGGCGTGAGTATTCACGAAAAATTTCTTTGTATTTTTTGCCCATCTCCTTCAAGATCTGCTGAGCTTGTGCTCTCATTGCATGTGCATGCCCCTTGTTACCAGCCTGCTGACCAGCTTGTCTTGATTGATAAAGCACTCCAAAAATCTTAGAGGCTAGTTGCGGGATTGCACCTTGCTGAGCAACTGATGCTAGATCACGAATAAATAATTCATGCACTGGATTTGGTGCCCACTGACCAGAGCTTGCTTCACCAGCACCTTGCGAGGCTTCGTCGGCCGCACCTGGGATATCGATGTATCTTTCAGCAAGCGAACTTGCTGTCATCGACAATTGAAACACTTGGTTGTTAGCTCTGCTAAACATCCTTTACTCCTATGTATCAAGGAAACAATAATTTAGTTAAGCCTAGGTTAAAGAATACAAAAAAGCTGTAACGCTCAAACGCTGTAGCGCTCTAGCGGGCTTTAACCTAAGCCGTTACAGCGCTACAGCCTTACAGCATTAGAGCGACAAGTTGGTATCTGTAGTCAACATGATTTGCAGCTCTTGCCCTTCATAGACAGAGGCATCATCCCCATGAGAGAACAGCGCCATAACGGTACCACCTAATAAAGTACCTGCTACTGGCAAACCGAGGGTAGCAACTGAAACCACCTTACCAGTTTTGGAATCTAGCAACTTAGCTGTTGGTTGAATTGCTTTGTCACTAAAGCCAGTTTGTGGGTCCAGCAAACCTTGTTCATTGACAACTCCTGTCTGGAAAACCAAATCTGCATCAAGCGGCACATAATCACCTTGCGGTGAAACCAAGGTATCAAGCTTGATTCCAAGTTTGCCAGATCTACTAAGCAAACGTGGTTTTTTGATATGGCTAACTTTGCCGCGAATCCAGCTATCCTTAGGTACTATTAGTTTACGAAAATCACCTGATAAATAAAAATCATCTAGCACTCGAGCCCGAAAATCCTCACCAACCAATGA
>JAPPOW010000136.1 GCA_028817775.1 Candidatus Melainabacteria bacterium
TATCAAGCTGCATGGAGTTGAAAAAATTCCAGTGGTAGTAATGCTGGAACAAGGAGGCGCTGCAGCCGGTAATGATGGTGATGATCGAGTATTACAACCAGCAGGAGGAGCAGCACTTGCAGCTAATGGCGAAGCCGGCAATGATGCCTGGAGCGAGGATGCTGATGCTTGGAAAGCAGATGGAGATGATGATAGAAGATTTCCACTCAGAATCTTTCATCTAGTAGATGTTTCTGGCAGCATGGATGAACAAGCAGACTGGCAAGATGCTAGTGGTGAGACCAAATTAGGACTTGTTCAAAGAACTATCAAGAACCTTAGCCAAAAACTGCCTGAAGGCATACGGCATATTCTCATCCCTTATTCAAGTTACTTGAGTAGAGATAGAGGTGACTATGACAGAGCAGAGAGACTTGTTACAGCAGTTCAAAAGCTTAATATTGAAGGAGGGACAAGAATAGAACTAGCTACAGAAGAAGCGCTCAGAATGATTCAAGCAGAACCAGATTCACCAGAAGGTATAAAATACCGAAATCTTATAAGCCTGATATCTGACGGAGAGAATAATAGTGGCAATGCTGTTGTTCTTGCTAGCGCTGATAAATATGAGCAGCATAACGCAGCTGCCTTTAACTTGGGAGTTGGAACTCATTACAACGAAGCTCTTATGTACGGAGTTTTGGAGCAAGCTGGCTCAGGGCTGCTTGCTCACATCCCACAAAAAGGTCAAACTTCAGTAGATGTTTTTGCTGAACTCCTACCAAACTATGTCACTCAAATAATTTCAGCTCCTTTCTATCCAATCATCAGCTTTAACAAATGGTTCGACTCTGTAGTTAATATGAACCCAAGTATCAGAGCAGCCAAAGTAGATTATCAGAATCCTGTTTTTTACCACAAAGCTGCAGTCGGCTACCAACACAAAGGTTTTGCAGTTGGCTTTATTGATAAGGACAAACTTGATCAAGCACGAGTGCACTCAATCTTGAAAGAATCCGCCGATACTGAAGCCATCGACACTGAAGAACTAGAGATCAAAGATTTTGATCCTACGGGTCTATTTCAGGATGCTGAACTAATCAAAAGAGCTCCACTTGAAGCACTCAAAGTACAAATGCTTAAGGAAAATAACCCTCAAGCCATTCAAGAATTCTTGGACGCTAATCCAGATCTTGATGCTGAGTTTCGTGAGAGACTAGAACAACTGTCGGCTTCGCTCCAGTCATATCAAGCTCAGGGTGACATAAATTCTGCTAGAACTGCTGTCAGTAGTGAGACTGCTGTCTTTGGCAGAGATACCGTGATCTTTAGTCCTGATATGCCAGGCATGATGCCTGCAGTGCCTGATGCAGAAACTGCAGTAGGAGCTGGTGCTAACTATACTCAAGTTGCAGCAGCTCCTCCTCCAGTAAATCCACATGAAGCAGATTTCTCTGACCCTGATAGTGGAGTGGTAGGAGAAATAAAATCTGATTCTGATATAAGGAAACAAGCTTTGCGCTTTGAAAAAATAGCAGGTCAAGGTTTGTTTGTACCAAGACAGCCAGGAGCAGTGGAAGATTTTCTTATTGGAGATAATCAAGAGCTTATTATAGGTCGCTCAAATGACGTTGATATTCAAATCCGAGACAGTGCTGCAAGCAGGGAGCATTGCATTTTGAGCTGGCATGAAGGTAAACTTTTGCTCCGAGATTTGGCTTCTGCCAATGGTACTCTACTCAATACTGAGGATATCCAGGCTGATGAAGTCAGAGTACAAGACAAAGACATTATTCAAATTTGTGGTGAGAAATTCAGAGTTCATTTCTAAATTTCAAGAATTACAGTATAATAAGCACATGGCTTCAAGAGGAATGAAATTGGGCGGGGATCTAGATAATCTAGCTTATGCTTCGGCAGATGAGTTTGATGCAGTGTTAAAGAAATTCTGTGCTACCAAGAATTGTAAGCCAGAGGCTGCAATTCGCTGGGCTTTGCAGCGTGCAATGTCTGAAGAAGATCGCCAGCGCATACTGGCTAAATTCGAAGAATTATATAAATCTGGTGCTTCACTGATTTAAGGTTGTCATCCTGAGACACAGCGAAGCTGTGACGTCAGGACCTCATGGCTTAATTTTATGAGATCCTGACGCCTTTCAGGCTCAGGATGACAATGCTAGAATCATTAACTCTGTATGACTTATTACATAACGACACCATTATTTTATGTCAATGATCTGCCTCATATAGGTAGTGCTTATCCAACAATCGCCTGTGATTTTTTCGCTGGTCACATGATGCAACGTGGAGAGGACGTAAAATTCCTCACTGGTACCGATGAGCACGGACAGAAGATCGAGAAATCTGCCAAAGCGGCTGGCAAAAGTCCCCAAGAACACTGCGATTATATCGCTGAGGAGTTCAAAAAACTCTGGCAAATCTTAGATATCAACTACGACTATTTTGTGCGTACCAGCTCTAAGGATCACTATCAATTTGTGACTGAATTTTTTGAGAAAGTCAAAGCCAATGGTGATATTTACAAGGGTGAATACAAAGGTCTCTACTGTACTCACTGCGAAGATTTTTGGCTTGAGAAAGATTTAGTCGAAGAAGGCGATGAACAACTCTGCCCAACTCACCGTAAGCCAGTAGAAGAATATTCTCAGGAGAATTATTTCTTTGCTCTTTCTAAGTACCAAGATAAATTAGAAAAATATATCGAAGACAATCCAGACTTCATCAGTCCAGACTACCGTAAGAATGAAGTTATGGGTTGGATCAAAGACGGGCTGCGTGATTTTCCAATCTCACGTGCCAACTTAGATTGGGGTATTCCAATCAAGGATAGTGAACAAGTAATTTACGTTTGGTTTGACGCGCTCTTGGGCTATATCTCTGGACTTGGTGCTGACCGTGAATCTTACTGGAAACAAGATTCCAAGATCGTTCATATCATTGGCAAAGATATTTTGAGATTCCATGCTGTTTACTGGCCAGCTATCTTGATGTCTGCTGGCTACCCACTACCAGCCAAAGTCTTTGGGCATGGTTTCCTAACCAAAGATGGCATGAAGATGGGCAAGACTCTTGGTAATATCATTGACCCGGTAGCACTTACTGAAAGCTATGGCGCTGAAGCAGTGAGATTTTATTTCTTGCGCGAGATGGTCTTCGGACGTGACGGTGATTATACTGATGCTGGTTTCATTGAAAGGCTCAACTCTGACCTTGCCAATAACCTAGGTAACTTACTCAACAGGGCACTCAAGCTAATCAATAAATACTGTGATGGCGTGGTGCCTGAAATTAAAGTAGCCAGCCATGATGCTTTGCACCAAAGCTTTGTGAACCATCTCGATGAGCTCAATCCATACTTCGCCCTTGAAGAAGTATTTAAGATGCTTGATGCAACCAACGCTAGAATCAATGGAGTTGAACCATGGCGCGCGCTCAAAACCGAGCCTGATAATCAAGAAGCTCTCACCAGCTTAGTTGAAGCACTAGAAGCTTGCAAGCAAGCAGCTGTTTACCTGGCACCGATCATGCCCCAACTAAGCAAGGAAATCTTTATCAACCTAGGACTTTATAGCAAGGAGCAGATCACTGAACTTGATCGTAGAAGCCTATTGAGTAAGTTTTTTGACTTAAGTCAAAAAGATAGAGTCCTAGCAGGAACCAAAGTGGCAGAGAAACCTGAACCGATATTTGCACGTCTTCAGCGGGGGGATTGCGACGTCGCCAGCCTTGCCGGCTCCTCGCAATGACAAGTGTGATTTTCTACCCTTTATATTTTCTAGGCTGGACTTTGGCAATCCCAGTACTGATGCTGCTAGCTTATACTCTAGTACCCAAATGGAAAGCTGGTCTCCAAGGACGTCTGGGCAAACTAGACCCAGCTTTATTTCCTAAAATGAAAATCAACCCAATGGCAAGACCAATTTGGTTTCATGCAATTTCAGTCGGTGAACTCAATGCTTTGATTCCACTTCTCTATGCCTTTATGGGTAGACCACTAGTGCTCAGTGTAGGCACAGCGACCGCTCACAAACTTGCCCAAGAGAAACTCAAAGAAGAAATAGAAACCAATATGATCCGCTTAATTTTCATGCCTTGGGATCATCCGCATATAGTTTCCAAATCACTTGATCAAATCCAACCCAAAGCAATAGTCTTGATGGAAAGTGAGATCTGGCCTGCTCTAATTCATGAAGCAAGCAAACGAGAAATTAAAACCATGATAGTCAACGCCAAGCTCTCTGATTTCTCACTGCAACTTTACAAAACTTGTTCTTGGTTGATTGCACCAATTTTCCAAAAACTATCATTAGTACTAGCACAGAGCGCACAGCACTGCCGTAAGTATATTGAAATGCAAGTTGATCCTGATGATATTTTTATGACTGGCAATATCAAATTTGCTGCTTTGCCTGATCTTAAAGTCAATCAGAATAATGATCTGCGGGCTGAGCTTGGTTATACTAAGGAGAATATAATTTGGGTTTGTGGCTCCACTCACCCTGAAGAAGAATCATTATTGGTCGCAATCTTCCAAGAGCTGCAAGCCAAACTACCAGAACTTAGATTGATCATTGCTCCGCGGCACCCAGAACGTTTTGCCACAGTGGAGGTAATTATTAATTCAGCAGCTCATCTCGTTCCACGCAGATACTCTCGTCATTGCGAGGTTCAGGGTCACCAAAACCCAGAGACGATGGTGATGACAGAAAGCCCCGTTCAGACGAAGCAATCCAGTGGAACAAACGACGTGTTACTCATTGACACCATCGGTGATCTAATGAAGATATATTCAATCGCCAATATAGTACTTGTCGGTGGCACTATCAACGAAACTATTGGTGGTCATAATGTACTTGAGCCTGCTTCCCATGCTGCTGCTGTAGTAGTGGGACCATATTTCCACAAGAATACAGAGATGGTAGATATGCTTGAGCAAGCAGATGGTTTAGAAATTGCAGAGACCAAAGAAGATATTCGTTTGATAGTCAAAGACTTAGCTAGTAATGAAAACAAACGAGTCTTGATGGGAGCTAATGGCAAGAACTTGGTTGAGAACAACCGTAAGATTTTAGCTAATGTTGCTAGCAAACTTAAAACAGCACTAGGAGAAGCAGCATGATCAAAAGCATTCTCTCCTTGCCTTATCAAATTGTTCATAGCTTGCGCTGCCTGCTCTACGACTGGGGAGTCTGCCAAAGGAAAAAACTACCAGCTTATACTATCTCTATTGGTAATTTAAGTTTTGGTGGTACTGGCAAAACTCCAGTAACAATTGCTATTGCCAAATATTTGAATGATCAAGGACTTAAAGTCTGTGTACTAACTCGCGGCTACAAAAGCAAAATTAAGAACTATCCAGTAATTTTATCCCCCGAGCCCGGAGCCCAGAGCCCAGAGCCATTTATTGGTGACGAAGCCATGGAGATGTTCAATGCTTTCAAAGATACAGGCATCATTTTAACTGTCGATCCCAATAGATATAGAGCAGGGGAAATTACTAGTCAAAAACACCCAATCGATGTCTTTGTACTTGATGACGGGATGCAGCATCTCGGTTTAGCCAGGGATTTAGAGATAGTTCTAAAGAACGTCAATGAATCAGGTTTTATGCGTGAATTTCCATGGGCAGAGTCCAAGGCAGATCACATCATATATACCAAGGTCGATGAGCAATGGATCACTGATAATGAAAAATCAGAAAATCCAAAAAAATACGCCAGATTTAACCTGAGCTTAACCAAAACTTTGCATCCTACAGAAAGTCTAGGGGTTTTGACCGGAGTAGCTGACCCTAGTTCATTAGTGAAAATGCTCAAAAATGAACTAGCGGCCCAGGGATTTCAGTCAAAACAGTTGGAAAAAATAGTGACTAGATTCTATCCAGATCATCATTTTTTCTCCTTGGGTGAAGTTAAGGAGGTACTTGCATTGGGTATAAACATAATAACTACAGAGAAAGATCTAGTTAGAATACCTGGGGAGTATCGAGATCGGTTTGTAGTTGCAAAACTTGAGCTCAATTTTGAGCCTGAGTCTTTGCTTCAAGACTTGTATAAGGGGGTAACGAGATGAGTCAAGAACAACTAGAACAAGGGCTAACGACAAATGAATTGTTGAATAGCACAACTGACGAGCAATTACCAAGCTATGGTAGTCGCAGTAAGAGTAGGTTATCGAAACGTGAGATGCAGGTTTTGATTCAAATCAAGGAAGGTTTGCGTAATCCAGAAATTGCAGCTGACTTGGGTTTGAGTACCAAGACAGTTGAAAATCATGTAAGAAGTATTTTGCAAAAGCTTGGTGCTAAGAATAGAACCGAAGCTGTTGTGATAGCGTTGAAGAACTCTTTGATAGAAATTTAATTTTAGAGTGGAACGCTCTAACGCTGTAAGGCTGTAGCGCTGTAACGGTTTTACCGTAAGCCGCTAGAGCGATACAGCCCTAGAGCGCTACAGCGACACATATCGTTGTGCAAGAAACAATGCAGCTATCGTCTTGGCGTCAGGGATTTGTCCCTGATGAATAAGTTCATGCGTGTGTTTTAGCGGCATCATTTCTAATTCAACAAACTCGCCGTGGTCGAGTTGCTGGTCGCCAGCAACCAGGTCAAGGGCTAGGTAAATATAGAGACGTTCAGTCGAGTAACCTGGACATGGGTAAATGAAACCCAGGTCTATCCAGTTAGTCGAACTGTAACCAGTTTCTTCTTGTAATTCCCGCTTGGCAGCTTGGAATGGATCCTCCTTTCCGTCTAGCTTGCCGGCGGGAATTTCATATATGATCTCACCAACAGGACTGCGAAACTGTTTGATCAAAGCAATTTGATCATCAATAATTGGCACCACGCAGACTCCGCCTGGGTGAACAAAGTACTGACGACTTGCTTGCATGGGTGGCTCCACTTCTATCTCAACATGGTCTTCCATAAAGTCCAAGAATTTACCTTTGTATAGAATTTGGGATCTAATGGTTCTCTCAATCATGTGATTTATTATAGGTGATAATGCTGCTCTAGAAGCTTAATCTCATTGCGAGGAACGTCAGTGACGAAGCAATCCAGTGGACAGTTTTTAACTATCAACTAGATTGCTTCGTCGCAAGCTCCTCGCAATGACCGAGAAAGCTTAGTTTCCATATTTATAGATTCTAAAAATCTTGTCAGTTGCAATCTGATTCATATCCATACGAGTGAGGTTAACCTCATAACTACGGCAACGCGAATCACAACGCAAAAGTTTTAAGTGAACTGGCTGTCCTGGATAACCAGCAATCAGAGCAAAAACTTGATCAGCATCAAAAGGCATGATATTCATTCCATCCACTTCAACGATTCTATCGCCCACTCTGACTCCAGCTTGAGCAGCAGGAGTGTTGGGGTAAACGTCAATGACATTACTCATATCACCCTTTTTGTGTAAGTATTTAATTCCAATAATGCCAATCCTTGATGGCGCGTAAACTTGATCGCTAGTAGCCGCTTGCAAGCTAAAGCTTTGCTTGGCAAAACTAGGTGCTGCTAGTAGCAACAGGATTAACAACAGAGCTAGTTGTTTAATGGCTTTCACTGCTTATATTGTGCCCAGATTAAGGTTAAGATTCAGCTAGCAAGGATGAGATAATATGCTAAAATCTTAATCTATGAAAATCAGCCAATATGCAACTGAACTGTTATCTGATGGGCTTGTGAGCTCTGCAGCTTCTACTTTTGCCCCAAGCTTGATAGAGCTTAATAATGGTGCACCACATGATCTGGCAGATTTTTTACTAAATGGTGACAATGAAGATCCCAGAAAACTTTTATTCAAAAATCCAACCGACAAAGCTAAATTTACTAATAGGCTTCGTAACTTTAGCACTTATCAAGACTCTAGAGAAGCGATGTTTTTCTTTATGTATAACCTCGGAATGCTATATGCACCCTTAGGTCAATATACTCTAGCAATGCATGATAATGGCTTACCCCTTGATTACGGTGAAAAACCTATACGCAGGCGTGATTTACTAGGAAGAGCTTTAAGTTGTTTTACTGCAGCCAGTGCTGCTAGCTCAGGAGCATTGTTGCTAAAGTCATTTGGTCTTGAAATAGAAGCTTTTGATTCTGCCAGGCTTTATAATGGCTTGACAGCCGAGATTGATTTACCTTTGCAGTCACAAGAAATTTTAAAAAAGAGACTTCAGTTGGCCGCTGAAAAATTACAAACTATGTATAAGCATTTTGCTGCAGCGGGCGGTTCCTATTTAGGTTCATGGTTCTCCCAAAAAGGCAGAATACGAATGCTCAAACGGCTTCACTCACTAGAAAAGAGCTCTGCTTCAGACTAATCAAAAAAGGAAAACTACTATCTAGAGTAGTATTCAACAATCATACGTTCATTGACGTTGACTGGAACAAGCTCACGAGCAGGTACTTCAACAAACTCGCCTTCAAATTCTTTCTTCTCGCGCTTGACATAAGGAAGTACATCAACCCAATTCTTCATTGATTCTTCAATCAAAGTCATCTTGCGAGCTTTAGGGTGAACAGAAATTTGATCACCAGGCTCAACTTGGTAAGAAGCGATATCTACTTTAAAGTTGTTTACAAGTATATGACCGTGACCCACAAGCTGACGAGCTGCAGCTAAAGTAGGAGCGAAACCTAATCTATAAACTACATTGTCCAATCTGCGCTCAAGCAATTGAATCAAGATCTCACCAGTAGGACCGTTGGCGCGAGTAGCTTTCTTGACGTAACGAGTAAATTGTTTCTCAGTTAGTACACCATAGCTAAGTCTAAGTTTTTGTTTCTCCTTAAGAAGTACACCGTACTCAGAGAGCTTAGCCTTACGCTGGCCGTGTTGACCTGATTTGTAAGGTCTTTTGGCTACCTCAAATACCGGCATGCCCGAAAGCAGTTCCCCGTATTTTCTTGATAGTTTGTCTTTTGGTCCTCTATATCTTGCCATAGGGGGACTATTCTAGCCCAGTACTTGGCTTAAATTCAAGGATTAATAGGCTTAAATCCTTAAGAATTTGTATAGCGCAAAACCCTAGCTAATGTGCTAAGATAATATCCGTGCTCGATCCACTCGTTTCTTACCTCAAGCCACCATTAAGAAGCATAACTCTTGCAGCGGCTGCCACCGCTGGACTTATGGCCAATCCTTCCACTGCTGAAGCAGATAATATTGGCAGACCAATAGCAGTAGCACCCAGAGCCCAGATTAGTATTGATGAACTTCAAGAGCTAGTAAAAGTTCAAATTGAATTATTCAAGACTGCTGAAAAAACCATGATTGGTACTCAGCACAAAAAAATCATCAAGGGTGAAGACAATGGTGATGGTACCTTCCAAGCTGGGCTTTTGATGCATGTGCCAAGAGGTGATTTGGACCAAGAGCTCACAAAAGAAATTGAATTTAGAGAAAAAGTTTTGGAAGCCATAGAAGAAGGTCAATTGAGTGATGAGAATCTAGCACAATATAGTAGCTTAGTTAAAGAGATACGTAGCCACCGAACTGAAGTTATTGCTGCGGTCAATGAGTGGTTAGAAGAACCAGCAAGTACTGACCTAAGCTTGATGCAAGCATACGCTGCAGAAATCACTATTGGCTATGACTTGGATCCAAGCAGCCAAAGCCTTAGCCCGAGTGATAGAGCAAAATTTGAACGATATGCAAGCTTACTTAAGTCAGTAGCTGCAATCAAAGCACAAATTGGCAGATTTGCAGAAGATGAATTGGATGAATTGACAAAGTTAATCCCTGAGATTTTACTAATGAGTGGTGATGCCATAATTACAGATGGCGATCTTGACTCTAAAAAAATGACAACATTGATTGAGCGTTTTGCAGAGATCGCAGAACGTCCAACTAAGCCGGAAGAGCCACCACTAGCAGAAGATAAAATTGCACCAGGTTTGCTTGGTCCAGTCGATGACGCTAAACCTACTATCTAGTACTGCTTGCCACCAGCAAGAAAGTCTTGGTTATAAAGAATCTCTTCGTCCTCTGAAATTGGATTTGAATACATTTCAAAAGTCTCAAGTCGTTTGAGTGTGTTGTGAAGTTTGGGATCAATCACCGCCTGATCTTTCCACTTCTGATCAGCTTCATTGACTCGAGGCGTCTGGGCTAATTTTTTACGTAAGTCAGCTTCATCGACTCCATGCGGGCAGAGTAGCTTGACCATATCGTCAACTAAAGTTTCTTGTTTACCAACAAAGTCACAATGGTCAGCATAAAGTTTGTACTGGTAGCTAACATAACCAGGGAAGTGCTGGATACAAGCTTTGACAAACTGATTAAAGTTACGGCGACCACAATGAACATCAATTATTCGATTTGGATGCCAAGGGATTCCTGGTTCAGACATCGCCCAACCAGTTTCTGGGATTGGCAATAGCCACTCAAGCCCTTCCTCTCCATTAGCTTGTTTCTCGATATTAGTCATCAAACAAGCCCAATAAGATTTGTACCAATCAACTGGGTTACGCACAAAACAAAATTTCTTCTTCTCTTGGAATTCTTTTGGTAAATAAAGTGGGATGGCATGAAAGTCTGCAACCGATTGAGTCCGAAAATTATCAATAAAAAATCGTCTCAAAAAACTACCTGCAGTTTTGGGCACATGCAAGAAAACCAAGTCCAAATCTCTCAGGTAAATAGCCATCGTTTATATTGTGCCCAAAAATGCCACTTGAAACCCCCAATCAAAATCATCATTGGTCAATCCCACCAGGGGGCTAAAATAGCTGTGATAACCATTACCATGCAAGAAACTAATTCCCGGCGCCAAGATCAAACTTGTATCACCACTAGAGAAATTAGTTCTGCCAAGTAATTCACAATAGGGTTGAATCCAATGATGAATCTCTAGAGCAATTGAATTGTTGTAGAGCAAACTATGAGAACCATCACCATCATAGGAATAACCCCACTCTGAATAAAGCCCAGCATGTTTGGTCACAGTGCGCTGCCACTCAAGTCCGGTGTTAAAACTATAGTCAGAATTGCCAAGCAAAGAATTATGGCTAGTAGGAATTGATTGATTGAAAAAAACTGCAGCATGATCAATAATTTCATGTCCGGCAATTCGCAAGAAATCATGTTTCTCAAAATCATAAACTTCATATTCAGTTGTCACAATCAAATTACTTAGACCAAAGGCACTTGCCCCCTCAGCTTCAGCATAAGTCAGCGAAGTCAGCAAACCCAGTCGCAGCTTATCATTAAAGGTATAACGCAATTCAGCAAAAGGTGCAGCAATATAACTAGAGTTACGGTCATAAGCTGAATCGTAGAATAAAGTCCACCAACCACCATGGGAGATCTCTGCTGATTGAGTATTAAAGGGTGAAGCATCAAGAGCTCGAGCCGGCAAGTAAGAACTAAGTAAAAAAATTACTGCAAGAATTATGCGGACAATAAACATGACCAAATTTAGATCATACTCTAATTTAGAAGACCTTGCTTATTACTAATACCCAGCAACTGTCATTGCGAACAAAGTGAAGCAATCCAGACTAGCTAGCTTCTTCAAGTGCAGTAGCCAAAATCTGATTATTTTCTTTGACCCTAGCCAAAATCTTGCCTTCATCAGCAGGACTAAGCTGCTCTTCAAAATTTAGCTTCCAGCGCATGAACATAATCTTCTGCAGTATATATAAGGTGCGTGCTTTGTGCCTAAACTTATCTCGCCTGCGTTTACTAGCCAAAGTCTCAAGCTCCTGAATACGCAAGTCAAATGAATCTAATTTCTGACTTAGCTTAGTAACAAAGCTCTGGTTGGCCTTGACCGGACTAGTCAAGACACAAATAAGCAAAATAGCCAAAAAACCATGCATAGTAAGTATTTTAGCACATGTTAAAATAAGAGCGATGTCGTCAAGGGTTGTTATAACAGGTTTAGGTCCAGTAAGCCCTTCAGGCTCTAAACTTGAAGATTTTGAAGCAAATATCTTTGGAACTCGAGCTGCCTCTTTTGAGCCGGTCTGGGTAGAAGAACAAGCAGCTGAAACTGGGATTGTTGATGCAGATAGCCCAATCAAAGAACTTCGATCCGGTTTACGGCACTTGAATAAACTTCATACAAATAGTGATCTCCCTAATATACGTCCAGGAGACCCTTTAATTTACAAACTGGCCTTAGTTGCTGGGACTACGGCCATGAATGAAGCCGGACAAGAACAAAGAAGATTGGATGATGAAGCTGGAGAAAATGCAAGTTTAATATTTGGTGGAGGACAACCACCTGAAGCCATATTGAAATTAAAGAACGACTTTGATGAAGGCCAAATTATTACACGTGCTGGTAGTACCTCTACTCATGGGGCAAGAGCGGCGGCTTTGGCACGCTTGTTCAATATCCAAGGCTTTGTGCAAGAAACAGCTTCTGCATGTTCAAGTGCTCTTGATGCAATCATTCAAGGCTTCAAACTAATCAAACATGGTGGCTCTAGTCTGTCACTTTGTGGTGGCATAGATACTTTGGTAGACCCAATGATACTTCAATTTTTCAAACAGAGCACTTTATTAGCGACAGCAAAAGATTCTCTGGGAACGGCTTGTAGACCGTTTTGTCAGGATAGCGATGGAGCAAGTCTTTCCAATGGTGGTGGCTTGGTTCGACTTGAAGCTCTTGAACAAGCTGATAAAGAGAAAATTCTCGCTGAAGTTGTGGGAGCAGCTTCTAGTTTTGATGCTCAATATGCATTGAAACCAAATCTAAAAGGAATGGTCCGAGCAATAAACAAAGCCTTACAGGAAGCAAATATTGAAGCAGGTGACATAGATTTCATACAACTGCACGCTACTGGTACCAGTCATAATGACCAAGCAGAAGCAAAAGTACTTAGAGAAGTATTTGCCGATCATTTGCCGAAGATAAAAATCACTGCCAATAAATCAAGAGTTGGTCATATGATGGGAGGTAGTGGTTTCCAGAGTCTTGCGGAACTTGCGCTAGGTTTAGCTAGAGACAAAGTCCCTGTAACCCAAGTCAATAGCAAATTAGATTCAGAACTTTGCAGAGATCTTCACTTTACTATCAACGACACTGAGGATTTCAAGGGTCGCTATGGTATGGCTCTGAGCATGGGCTTTGGTGGTTACAATAGCTGTGTCATTCTCAAAAAATTTCAAGATTAAGCCATAAATAGAAGCTTGAGCTCCGTGTTAAAATAATCTTGCTATGCCTTTTATTGGAATTAACGAAGACCAGCGCAAAGAAATGCTTGAAGAGATAGGTATTTCTAGCAGCGATGAACTTTTCATCGATATACCCGAAAATCTATTACTCAAGCGGGAACTTAATCTTGATCCTGGCTTTGAAGAATGGGAGCTTGAAAAATATTTTGCTAAACTAGCTGCACAAAACCAAAACAACTATAAGCACACTAGTTTCAAGGGAGCAGGTTGCTACCAGCACCATGTGCCTGCACTAGTACCAGCAATTGCTAGCCGCGGTGAATTTCTCACTGCCTATACTCCTTATCAACCAGAAGTTTCTCAAGGTACACTTGAAGCAATTTATAAATTCCAAAGTTTTATCGCCGAGCTTACTGGTATGGATATTGCCAATGCTTCAATGTACGACGGCGCCACAGCCTTTGCTGAAGCCATCACCATGTCGTGGCGCCTAAACAAAAAGCGTCCAGTCTACATTTCTAAGTATATTCATCCTGAGTATATAAACGTAGCTAAGAACTATTTGGAGCCGCTTGGCATTGAGTATAAATTCTACGAAGCTATCAGCGATATCCCTGATGGTGCCACCATGGTCATCTCTAATCCAAATTTCTATGGCGAGACCATGAGTAACGACGCTAGAGAAATACTCAAACAATCAGTTCAAAATCACAACTTGTTCTTAATTGCAGTAGTGCCTGAAGCATACTCACTAGTGGCTCAACCTAAACTTTCTGAACTTGGTGCTGATATAGTTTGCGGCTCTTGCCAAAGTTTTGGTAACCCTAGTCATTATGGCGGAGCGCAGGTTGGCTTTATTTCTGCCAAGCAAGATTATGTGCGTCAAATCCCAGGACGTATCATCGGCAAGACCACTGACCGTAATGGCAACGAAGGCTATGTGCTAACCTTCCAAGCTCGCGAGCAGCATATCAAACGTGATCGTGCCAGCTCAAATATTTGCACCAACCAAAGTTTGCACGCACTCTGCACTGCAATCTATCTTGCACAAATGGGCAAGACTGGCCTTAGAACAATCGCTAAGGACAACTGGGTCAAGACTCAAGTCTTCAAGCAAGCATTAGCTTCAGTTGAAGGCATTGAAATCAAAACCGAGAACCCATTCAATGAGTTTTGTATTGCGCTGGAAGCAGAGAGTCCACTCAATGATTTATTCAAGACCTATGCTGTCAACGTTAATAAGCTACTCAAGGACAATATGTCGCTCTTCTCACTTGACTTCAGTAAAAATCTTTATTTAATCACAGTCACCGAGCTACATAGTATCGATGAGCTTAATTCTTTCCTCGAGGACATGGCTGCAATCTTGAACGAGCATGGACAGGATCTACGCGCTCCATTAATTAAAGAAACTGATCTTGCCAAACTTAGTTACGACTTCTATGCTTCTAAGTTGCCTGAGATTAATATTCCAGATCAAGGTGAGCTGACTGTCTGCCGTTACTTCACTAGGCTCTCACAAAAGAACTTCTCAATAGACACTCATTTCTATCCACTTGGTTCTTGTACTATGAAGTACAACCCTAAGATCAATGATGCAATTGCCAGTAATTCAGCTTGGACTAGTTTGCATCCTTATGATTACGAGAAAAATATTCAAGGTGCATTAGAAGTCTATAGTGAGCTCAACACCGCTCTTGCTGAAATTACTGGCTTCCACAAATTTAGTTTGCAACCAGCAGCTGGCGCGCACGGAGAGTACTCAGCCTTACTGATGGCTAAGCGTTACTTTGAAGACAAAAAAGAAGAGCGAACTATAGTACTAGTGCCTGATTCAGCGCATGGTACCAACCCTGCTTCCGCTTCAATGGCTGGCTTCAAAACAGTCTCAGTCAAGTCTTGCTCTGATGGCAATGTTGATCTGGAAGACCTCAAGCGAGTTATTGCCAAACACGAAAGCAAAATTGCAGTGATGATGTTAACCAATCCAAATACTTTGGGTCTGTTCAACCAGAATATTCTTGAAGTAGTTAAGCTAATACATGAAGATGGCGGGCTCATGTACTACGATGGCGCTAATCTCAATGCAATTGCTGGTATCAGCCGTCCTGGTGACATGGGTTTTGATCTATTGCACCTTAATTTACACAAAACTTTCTCTACCCCGCATGGTGGTGGCGGACCTGGAGCTGGGCCAATTGGTGCTAGCCGAACACTGGCTCCTTACTTACCTGGACCAAGCCTCAAGAAAGATAGTGAAGGTGATTGGTTCTGGGATTATGAATCAAGAGAAAGCATCGGCAGAGTGAGAGGCTTCAATGGTAATTTCAATGTTTTACTCAGGGCCCTAATTTACATCAAGCGCAACGGCAAAGCTGGTGTTAAACGTATTGCTGAGACTGCTACTCTCAACGCCAACTATATCCAAGCTAAAGTTAGAGCAAGTGAGATCTTGGCTCAGGATGATATTTTCAAACCAAGGTTTGATCGTATCTGCAAACATGAGTTCATAATCTCAGCTCAAAAACTCAAAGAAGAACATGGCATCACAGCACTTGATGTAGCTAAGCGCCTACTAGATAAAGGAATCCACGCACCAACTATCTACTTCCCGCTGACAATTCCTGAAACGATCATGATCGAGCCAACAGAGACTGAACCAAAATCAAGTTTGGATGCGCTCGTGACTGCTTTTGAGGAGATCATTACAGAAGCTCAAACAGAAGCAGGACGTGAGATGCTCAAAACTGCTCCACATACAACAGAGTTCTCTAGGTTTGATGATGTTAAAGCTGTCAAAGAGCCAATCTTAAGTGAGAAGATGGAAATAGAACGGTCTAGCGCTCCAACGCTGTAGCGCTCTAGCGGACTTAACCGAACGCCGTTACAGCGCTACAGCCTTACAGCGTTAGAGCGACTCGAGATATTCTTCATATTCAGCACCGTTCATAGTTTCAAGGTCGTCAAAATTAATTGAGTCAAGCGCTTCAATTTCAACAAGCCAAGTAGTGGCTTCAAGACTCTCAGGACTCTCGACTAATTCTTTATTGCTTGTCGATAGTTTAGCTTTGAAGGGCGCGTAGATATCTCCAACTGCTTTGACTGATTCAAGGATCGCTAAAGAATCGCCTTCATCGTATTCTTCACCCTCGTCTTTCTCCTCGATAAAAACGATATCGCCCAATTGGTCGCAAGCATATTTACTAATGCCCATGTGAAACTTACCTTCACCCATATCTTGTATCCACTCGTGTGTTTTGAAATATTGCATAGTATAGAAATATATAGCAGAAATTACCGAAGAAAGTAGTAGGATCTTTAATATTTCCTTAGACGCAATAACGTAAATACCAAACGTAACCAAAAGAAAAGACTCCAAATAAATCATTGCATTAAAGACCCAGGACTGTTATTATCTACCAAGATGGAACCTGTACAAAATGATGACGGCAAGGATGCTCTAATTGAACATTTGAAGGGCTTCACTGATCGCCTTGAAAAAAAGTTGGAAAAAGAGCTTGAAGAAAAGAAAGCAGCGGAAGCAAAAGCAAGAAGACGCAAAGTAGTTAAGAGAACAAGTCTAGCTGCACTTGCTGCAAGTGGCGTAGCTTGGTTATACACAAGTTCAGGTCCAGAAGAATTTGAAGCAATAGCCGCTAATAAACCTGGAATTGAAGATAGGGTCCCTGATACTGTTGCAAATTTATTTGTTTCAGATTTAGATCAAATAATCAACAAGATTAAGTTGGGCAAAGTTGAATCTGTCTCAATCAAACTTAGTTCTAGTATGGGTACTCTCCACCCAACTTATGATTTAAAACTAACAAATGGCAATCTAATTCATTTCAAAGTACCAAGCGATGACGACAGCAACAAAAGATTTATTAGTGCTCTAAATACAATGGGATCTGAACGTATTGATGTTGAGTTTGTAGATGCGGACCAGGAAAACTTAGTCCAGGATCTAAGCGCATACGCACTTAAAGCAGTGATCACACTAATGATATTCTTACTCGCCATACGGGGAAGCATTGGCATCAGCAAAGCCGCACTCAAACAACTTTCTGACAAGTTAGACGAAAGAGGAGAAAGTAATCCTTTCTCTCAATTATTTGGCAAAGAATTTGAGCAAGGATTTTCCGAAGTCGGCTTTGAAGATGTTAGGGGTAATAAAGAAAATGTGAGTCTTATGGAAGATTTAGTAGCCTTAATACGCCAAGCCTATGTATTTAAACGCAAAGCTGAAAAATCAGATGGTGACGATACCGTCGAATTAGTAGCTAAGGTGCCTAAAGGTGTCTTGCTACATGGTTCACCAGGCACCGGCAAGACACTCATGGCAAAAGCAATTGCTGGAGAACTTGGGGCAAACTTCTTTAGCGTCAATGGCTCAGAAGTTGGTGGCATCTTAATGGGACTCGGTTCACTACAGCTTTCAAAATTATTCAAGCAGGCCAAAGAAGCTGCAAAAACTGGACCTGTTGTCATATTTATTGATGAACTCGATACCCTTGGTAAGAAACGAACTCTCTTTGGCAATAGTGACAACAAAACTGTCAGCAGATTACTAACTGAGATGGATGGTTTTGAAGAACTGGAAAATATACTAGTAATCGCTGCAAGCAATAGACCAGATGATCTTGATGAAGCTCTTAGAAGACCTGGTAGATTTGATTACGAATTACATGTACGCAATCCTGTTACAGCTACACAAAGAGCTGATATCTTGGAGAAATATATAACTGAGAAAAGAGAACTTAAACAAATTGACGAAGAAATCACGCCAGAACAACTTGCTGCAAGAACTTCTGGATTCTCTCCTGCTGAATTAGTTTCAGTTATCAACAAAGCTGGCATTCAGGCTATAAGAGACGGGCGTAATAAAATTGAACAAGTAGATATTGATGAAGCTCTAAAACAAGTGAAAGTTGGAGTTAAAAGTAGCTTTGAAATTGACGACAAAGATCTTCAAGGTAGTGCAATACATGAGCTAGGGCATTTACTCATCAATCATATCTTTGATAGAGAGTCAGACGGTATTTCGATTGACCCTAGAGGTGCAAGTCTTGCCCATGTTACTCACGTTGTAGACGATTCAAGATTAATCACCCATAGCAAATCTGACTTACTTAAAGATCTACTTGTTGTACTAGGTGGAAGAGCAGCTGATACAGTCCATAATAAAGATGAGAACACCGGCACGAGTTCAGACTTTAGTAAAGCAAGAAAAATTATTAGAGCAATGCTGACTGCAAATATGCTTGGCAAATCAACGATGACTGATTACTCTGATGATAAAACCGAACTAACGGATGAAGACAGAACAGTAGCAGAGCACTTGTTTGAGCAAGCACAGAAGACAGCAAATACCATCATGGAAAAATTAGGTCCTGAAACAGTCGCTAAGATGGTAGGTATTTTGTTTGAAAGAGTTGAAATTGCTGGCGTTCCTGAAGTCCAAGAATTTATCAAAGCTAATATTGAAAGGGAGTTTAAAGATGAAGCAATTGCAGCCTCTAAAGCCTTCTTAGAAAACCCGACAGCTGGACTGGAAACACCAGAGACCGTAACTTCCTAACTTTGCGCAAGGCAATGGGATCCTGACGCTTCGCTCAGGATGACATTGGTCTCTTGCCCGCGGATATTACGATAGAACCATGGCTCTCCCACTTGAGCTTCCGCTTCTTTATTTCGTATTACAATTTTCACTTGAGATTCTTGATAATCCGGCTTGATATAAGCTAGGGCGATAGCTCTATTGAGCATTTGTGAGAAATTACCACTAGTAACTTCACCAATTTCATTGCCGGCTTGATCTAAGATCTTGGTATGAGCCCGCGGAATCAATTTCAGTCCATCAGGGAAAGCTAAGCCGACTAATTTTTTATCACAGCGGCTAGCTGCAGCCTTGCCAATAAAATCCTGCTTATCTAATTTAGTGACCCAATCAAGTCCTGCTTCATAAGGAGTGGTCTTAGTATCGATATCATTACCGTGGAGACAGTAGCCCGCTTCTAATCTCAAAAGATCACGAGATCCAAGCCCGCAAGCTTGTGCTCCATAGTCATCAATCAAATCCTGCCAGATCTCCATCAAGGCTTCAGGGTCACCATAAAGTTCATAGCCCTGCTCACCAGTGTAACCAGTAGCTGCAACAATAATGTCATTATCATCATAATCTACTACACCAAAACCAAAATACTTGAGACTCTCACCAATACCAAGAAGCTCTTCTAGACTGGTTTTGGCTTTGGGTCCTTGCACTGCAATCTGTCCCCAAGTCTCAGTAACATCGATCATCTCAACATCAAAGTTCTCAATTTGCTCTTCGTACCAATAAGTATCAATCTCATGATTACCAGCATTATTTACCAGTAAAAATTCTTCAGGGCTAATTTTGTAAACAATGACATCATCAATAATCCCGCCCTCAGGATTCAACATAGCAGCGTAAATGCCACGACCTTCTTTAAGTTTAGAAATATCATTGGTCACCAAGTGATCAAGAAACTTAAGTGAGTCATTACCAGAAACTAACCAACGTCCCATATGCGAAACATCAAACAAAGCAATATTCTCACGACAAGCTTTGTGCTCTTCAATAATTGAAGTGTAGAAAGTTGGCATTTGCCAACCAGCAAAGTCTGCGAATCTCGCTCCATTAGCTTGATTGAATTCATGAGAGATAGGTTGTTTAAGTTCTGACATAGGCTAATTGTAGCAAGTTTCGTGCTGGCACGAAACTTGCTAGAGAGCAAAAATTTCACCTAAAGTCGGATGAGGGTAGATCCAAGTCCTCATCTCACTGACACTTGGATTCATATTAATAATAGGCACTACTATTGAAATCAGGTCAGTAGCATTCTGCCCAATCACATGGCAACCAAGCACTTTATTATCAGCTAGCACCCACTTAGTCATACCACGATCATAACCAGAGACTCTAGCTTTACCATTACTTGCCCAATTAATTATTTTAGTCTCAACTTTATCTCCGTGAAGTTCACGGGCAGCTTTCTCAGTCAAACCAATTGAAGCAAGTTCTGGGTGAGTGAATACTACCAGCGGCACTTTATTCTTATCAAGTTGATAGTCTTCAGCAGCAAGCTTCGCTGCTAGCTGTTTAGCTTGAGCATAAGCATAATGTGCCAGTGTAACTTCATTAGAAGCGTCACCAATAATATAGCTCATAGCCGGTAGCTCATGGCTCATAGCTTCTCTACCAATAGAAACAAAAACCTGCTCACCCTCTTCAAGCTCAATAGAACTTAAATCTTTAACCCCAGTTTCAATTTTAATTTTCTGGGACTTAAGAGCTTGCATTATTTTTGGATGAATGTCCTGATCCAAGAATGGCAAAATCTCATCCATCATTTCAATAACTCTAACTTGTTTACCATGGTGAGCTAGCATAGAAGCCAGTTCTAGACCGATATAACCGCCACCAATAAAACAATATTTAGAAACAACCCCAGAAGCCCCATCTGCTGCGTTATGCTCGCCCTCATTGGCTACAGCCAACTTCGGGACGTCCTCACGGACTCTCGCAAGCCTTGCATCTGGGGACTTCTGAGATTGTTTCTCGGCACCAAATAATCTATTGAGATTCTCCTCCGAGAAGAAGCTATCACTAGTCAGGGCATCTGGAAACTGCTCTAGAGTGCGAGGTTTAGAACCAGTGGCAATAATCAAGTGCGAGTAATCAAGCTGCTCACCATTAACTTGCACGCCAGCTTCAGAGACTTGCGCTTCAGCAATAATCACTTCTATATCAGCAGCTTTAAGTTCACTAGCAATCGCCCGCTCGAGAATTGTTTTATTTTTCTTGATTAGTTTAGGATAGTCAGCAAGATCTTTGATTGAATGTAATTGCTTACTTGGGATGCAACCGACATGCAGGCAGGCACCGCCTAATTTATTTTTCTCTACTAGGATAATTTTTTGTTCAGAGAAACGCTTACGCAATTCAAGCGCGCAAGAGTAACCACCAGGGCCGCCACCAATAATTAGCACAGGTCTATCGTCTAGTTTTGACACGCCCTAATTATAGCGATAACCGTCATTGCGAGGCAAAGCCGAAGCAATCTAATGCATAGATAGAAACTGTCCACTAGATTGCTTCGTCGCAAAGCTCCTCGCAATGACACACTAGCTAGTAGCAACTGCTTTACTCAATTCACCCCTATTGTGCGACATACGCAGCAAATATCTTCCAATACCATCAATACAAAGGCTTAGAGGCACAAAGGCCTTCCTATATAAAGGAAGCATCTTAGCCAAGAAATCACAAACTGTCCCGCCAATCAAACCAATCCCTGAAGCAAAATAGAATTTCTTACCATTCTTAAAATGCCCCGGATGAGCCTGCTCCAGGTCAATCATAATTCCACCAAAGTCCCTAATAATGGTAGAAAGCTTCTCCTTACCAGTTGTAAGCCAGGTAAAAGTACCAAGATTACAAAAAATACCAGCAAGTACCCCAAGCATCGCGTTATCAGAATTAGCCAGATTCTTAAAGAAATCCTTAGTGAATATATTCTTATAACTCTTCTTCAAAGCATCAAGACTTTGTCCCCAATGATGCCCTGGAGATTTAAAGTTGTCATTGCCCTGAATAATGGAAAGTGAATTGGCAAGGGTATAAGTACCAGAGGCTGAACCTCTATCTAGATAAATATGATCGTGTTCAGCAGTTAAACCAATAATCACATCATTAAAATGCCCGAGCGCTCCAAGCAAGTCACACTTGAGCAAATACTCCAGGACATTGATTGCACCATTGAGCACCAAAAACGCCTTGGTACCAAACTTCCCAAAACCATCAGCAAAGCTTTTGACCGAATCAGACCAGTCAAAGATATTTGCTAGTGCTGAAGCAGCATTACCAAATATGGATAAAAAATTTGCCGCCTCTGGAATAAAATTCTTAATTGCAAAATGCTCTGTTATATTTTCAAGCCACTGTAGACTGCCATTGTTTTCCTCTATTGTTGCTTGCGTATTAAGTTCAACTTGCGGAGCGATAGCCATAGCAAGCTCTATTTGGGCCTGAGGACTAGGTTGATTTATCGCTTCGTGGGCAGCAGCTATCTGCAAGGTTGTTTAC
>JAPPOW010000060.1 GCA_028817775.1 Candidatus Melainabacteria bacterium
GGTGAGGCTGTAGTCATTGGTAAGTTTACTGATTCAGCTAAGTGTGAAGTTGAATTCCAAGGTGATAAGGTGATGGATCTTGAGCTTGAATTCTTACACAATGGATTACCTAAACGTCAATTAAGAACTAAAGAACCGAGCGCTCAGTGGCTTGCTGAAAATAGATCAGCCAGAACTAAGCAATCAAGTCTAGAAGAATTGCTTACCAACCCTAATTACTGCTCTAAAGAATTTATCTCCCAGCAATATGATCATGAGGTGCAAGCAGTTTCTGTGCTCAAACCACTTCAAGGTGAGGGTAGGGTCAATGGTGATACGGCGGTGATTAGACCTAATCTTAAATCTAATAAAGCAGCAGTTATTAGCTATGGTTTGAAACCAGAAGAGACTGATAGCGATGCTTATAAGACTGCTGCAAGAACTATTGATGCTTCAATCGCTGCAGCGGTAGCTACAGGTGCCGATCCTGACCGCATTGCTATCCTTGATAATTTTTGTTGGTGCAGCTCTGATGAGCCTGAACGTCTCTACCAACTCAAGCAAACGGCCAAGGCTTGCCATGATTATGCTATTGCTTACGGTACGCCGTTTATCTCTGGTAAGGATAGTATGTTTAATGACTTTCGCGGCTACACGGCAACTGGCGAACAAATTAAAATATCAGCATTGCCTACTTTGCTGGTTTCAGCACTGGGGGTGATTGATGATTACTCAAGAGTTTTGACTATGGATGCTAAGTTCGCCGGTGATAAAGTATATCTTTTAAGTACGGAGCAAGAGGGGGATGTCGATGCTGAAGCAAACCTCAAGCTTTATCGTCGTTTTTATCAAAAGCTTGATTTGATGAGCTCGGCGATGAGCCTAGCTCATAAGCCACTACTAGTGGCGCTAGCTCAAAAAGCAATCTCTGGACAAGTTGGGATTGATTTAAATTTTGATCCTAGTCTTGAGCTTGAACAATTAGCTGGAGCAATTGCAGTAAGTATTGACCCAGCTAAACAAGCTGAGTTTGAAGCTAAGTTCCCTGAAGCGACTTTGCTTGGTCAGGTGACTGATGATGAGATGATCAATGTTAATTCTCATAGTTTAAGCTTAAAAGAAGCTACTGAACTATATAGAAAACCATTTGCTAAATACTTAGCAAGTGAAACAAAAGAAATGGCAGGTGTATGCTAATGGTTCAAGCAATTGTATTTTCAGGTTATGGATTAAACTGTGAGGCTGAAACCAAGCTAGCACTTGAGCTTGCTGGTGCCAAGCTTGAGATCGTGCATCTTAATGATTTGATCGATGAACCAGAGCGGCTCAAGGATTATCAAATTGCTGCTTTTCCGGGTGGCTTTAGTTTTGGTGATGATACCGGTTCAGGCAAAGCTTACGCCAATATGATTCGTAATCACTTGCTTGCTGAGATTCAAGAATTTACAGCTAGAGATACTTTGACTATTGGTATTTGTAATGGTTTTCAAGTACTCACTAATCTTGGTTTATTAGATGGTAGTCTGGCTCATAATACGACTGCTCAGTTTATTGATAGATGGGTTGACCTTAAGGTTAGTGCTAGGTCTCCTTGGCTCAAAGGTATTGAGACTTTGAGCTTACCGATTGCTCATGGTGAGGGTAGGTTTGTTAAACAAGGACAAGCTCAAGCCGCTTTGCAGTACTATCGCGGCGATCACAGCCAAAGCCATGATTATCAGGCTAATCCAAATGGGGCTGATGATGATATTGCTGCGACTTGTAGTGATGATGGTAGGATACTGGGTATGATGCCGCACCCAGAGCGGGCGATATTTTTTCATCACTTACCTAATTGGTCTAAATTAAAACAAGAGTATTTACGTCAAGACAAAGAATTACCAGAAGCTGGTCCTGGATTGGCTATATTTAAAAACGCAGTTAACTATTTTAATAGCTAAAATTAATATATAATTATCTTATGGTAGCGATAGCAGCAGAAACATACAGGGGAGGAGAACCAGACTATGGTGCAATAGCAGCTGGATCTAAGGTTGGTGTAGTCCTAGATTTGTCTAATGACAGTGTCGCCGACGCTCGCAACGTCTATTTGGCTATTCATTCACCTAGAATAACAGTTAAAGATGTTGACCGTAATTGTGGTGTCGAAAGAAATGTTGCGAGTCCTAGTATTCATTATAATAATCGAACTATTCAATATAGTAGAGCTAATCCTGAACCCGTCTTTGAATTTTTAGATGGAGTCTTCCAAAAACTTGGACCTCGCCGGTCAGTTCTACTTACTGTAGTTGCTAAAGATGGTGAAGTAGAGAGCACTAAGCAGCAGCTGCAAGAACGTTTCCCTGATATTAAAAGTCATAACTTACAGGTACATTCAGAAAGTGATTGGATAAACCCAGCTTTAATGAAAAGTGATATCACTTTCGTTGGTGCACGACCTCAGTTTTATTCTGATGATCATGCTGGAATGATTGCACAACAGTGGACCAGGTCAGAAGTTGCAACAAGGGCTGCTGGTAACTATAGTTTTATAACAAGAGCTTAGCTTTTAAAGTAATGAAAAATCTAATCCTGTGTCCTTGGAGTAGATCTTTTTGACCGTTTTCTTGATTTCCTGGACAAAAGCTTTGTCAACGAAATCTTCTTGATAGTAAGTTTTAGATGGAAATGCAACAAGTTGTAAGTCTGGATCGTAGAATTTAATCTTCTGAGATATATCCATAACATTGCCAAGAATGCTTTTCTTTTTGAGGTTTGGTGAGACTAGAGTGACATCTACATCACTCCATTCATGGGGATTGCCCTTAGCATATGAACCATAAAGCAAAACCTCGTCAAGTTCATAATGTTCATTAACTCGCTCGTATAATTCAGTGAGAAGTTTTTTTAGCTCTAGTTTTGTTTTTCTGCGCATTCTGAGCCAATTTTCACTTGCTTTGCTCATTGAGGACTTACTGAATTATAGCAAGGACTTTTAGCTGTGCTAGTATTAGCTTGATGAGCGACAAAGTCAAGGAAAAATGTGCTGTTTTTGGGGTCTACGGACAGGGACTTGATGTCAGCAGATTAGCTTTCTATGGTTTATTTGCCCTGCAGCATCGCGGGCAGGAAGCTTCTGGGATTGCTACAACTGACGGCGATGATATCTATTATCACAAAGATCTTGGTCTAGTGACTCATGTTTATTCAGAAGATGATATGAAAAAACTCAAGGGGCATATCGCAGTTGGTCATAATTTGTATTCTAATACTAAGGTTTCTGATGGTGATCATGCTCAGCCGGTGATCAGACGTAATCGCCGTAAGCGTACTGAAGTTAATTTTGCACTGGTGCACAACGGTAATATTCCTTCGCTAGTTGCTTTGCAAGAATTTCTTGATGACAAGGGTATTGAGTTTGCTCACCTCAATGATTCAGAGTTGATGGCAACTGCTATCAATTGCTATGTCAATGATGGTATGACTTTGCCTGAAGCAGTTGAAGCTGCTTATCCTTTGTTTACCGGGGTCTTTTCAATTTTAGTAATGGATAGAGAGAATTTGGTTGCTATCCGTGATAAGTGTGGAGTGAGACCACTTTCACTTGGTACTTTGGGTGATGAAGGTTATGCAATCAGTTCTGAAACTTGTGCTTTTCAGACCACCGGCGCTGAGATCCTTAGAGAGATTGAGCCTGGTGAGATGGTGGTTATTAATCAAGAAGGTGTAAGTTCAAAACAGCTTGCAGTCTCTGATCTCAAACTTGATATTTTTGAGTTTGTATATTTCTCTCGTCCTGATTCAACTTTATTAGGTAAATCAGTATACGAAGTCCGCAAAAATGGTGGTAAGGAATTAGCCAAAGAATATCCCCTTGAAGTTGATATGGTGGTGGCGGTGCCTGATACGGCAACTCCAGCTGCTGTGGGCTACTCACAGTCTTTGGATATTCCGGTTGAGTGGGCGCTTGTTAAGAATCGTTATATTCATCGTACTTTTATTCAACCAGATCAGCACAGTAGAGAACGCGGTGTGCGCATGAAACTTAATCCGCTTGCGGCAATCATCAAGGGTAAAAAGATTGCATTGATTGATGATTCGATTGTGCGTGGTACTACTTCGAAGCAAATCATCAAAACCTTGTTTGAGGCTGGTGCTACTGAAGTTCATTTCTTAGTCAGTTCACCACCGGTGAAATATCCTGATTTCTATGGTATTGATACACCGAAGCAGGATAAATTGATTGCAGCCCAAAAATCAGTGCCAGAGATCCAAGAATACTTGGGCTGTAGTTCGCTACATTACCTTTCGATAGAGGGTTTACTTGCTTCTACTGAACTGCCGGCTGATAATTTTAGTACTTCTTGTTTTACCGGTGAGTACCCAGTTGACCTTTTGGGGAGAGCAGAAGAAGTAAGTTATGGTCTCTAATTTTGACGGCTTGCGAGTTGCGCTTTTGATTTCGGGTAAGGGCTCGACTGCAGCAACTATTATTCGAAAGTTTCAAGATTCAACTCAAGTGCGTCCAGTCTGTGCGATTGCTAGCAATCCCAAGGCAGGCTTGCCTAACTTGATTCGTGCCGGTCTAGATGAGAAGGCGACTTATGTCATTTCACCTAAGATGATGGCAAACTCTGTTGCCTTTGGTGAGGCCTTGCTTAAAGTCTGCCGCGAGCATCAGGTTGACCTGGTTGGTCACTACGGTTGGCTAGTCAAAAGTCCAGCTAATTTAATTGCTGAGTACAAGGATATGATTATTAACCAGCATCCTGGTCCACTGGATCCCGGGCGAGTGGCTGATTTTGGCGGTAAGGGTATGTATGGTATGCGCGTGCATTATACTAGGCTCAAGTTTGTGCATGGGGTTGATAGAGATTGGTGGACTGAAGTTACCACTCATAGAGTGGCTGAAGAATATGACAAGGGCGCAATTCTTGATCGAATTAAAATTCCTATCAATAAAGATGACACAGTTGAGACTTTGGCTGATAGAGCCTTGCTTGAAGAACATCGACTTCAAGTTAAAGTACTTGATGACTTTGCTAAGGGCAAGGTGCAGGAATGGCACAGGCAAGAGCCATTGATTAAGCCCTTTGAGATAAATTTATTGAATAAAATTAAACAAGAAGCCATTGAAGTTTATAAATAAGCTAGCTAGTCTTGATTAAATTAGTTCTTATTGTTAACATAACTTTATGCATGT
>JAPPOW010000075.1 GCA_028817775.1 Candidatus Melainabacteria bacterium
TAAATTGATTCTTGCTTATACTTATGCTTTCCCTGGTAAGAAATTAATCTCCTCGAGCATGCTTGCTACTTTGCAGATGAGTTTTGATCTTGAGAACTCGATGATGGAAGAATATTTTTGTACTAGCCCACGTAAATTCCTGGGTTTAGATTCTGTCGAGTTTGAGCTGGCTAAATATATTGCTGACCTTAATGAAATTTATGCTTCCAGCAAAGCTCTCTCTGGGACTGACTTTAAAGATAGTTGTTTTGAGTGGCTCAATTATGGTGATGATGGTTTGGTGAGCTTTTTGCGCTGGTCTTGTGACTACCAAGAACTGATTTTGTTTATCATGAATCTGCACGGTAAAGAAATTAAGTCTCATACTTTAGGAGTGCCGCAGCCTGGTCTCTATCTTGAATTATTCAATAGTGATGCTGAGAAATATGCAGGCTTGGCTGCTGGTAATGATGATGGAGTTTATAGTTTTGAGCGCGATTGTAACAATAGACCATACAGCCTGAAGATGGATTTACCACCTAGATCAGCCTTGATTTTTAAACGACAATCTGCTGCCTAGTTTGAGAGTCTGCAGTGCTTACTGGGAGGGCTAGAGCTGTCCCTGGACCTCTATTAGGACCCTCTGGCTTGGGGCTATCACCTTGGGGTGAAGGGCTGGCAAAGACTGGTGAATCTGGATCAATATCATCTGTATCAAACATCATGATTTGATTTATTAGTTCCCATAGCAAGGGGATAAGCTCTAGCTCTTGAAACTGATCATTACTGATGATAGTAGATTTGTAGCTACTTAAGTGAAAACCTTGAGCTTGTATCACATTGATAGATTCTATATCTGAGGGGTTTAGACCAAGAGCTGAATCTGATTTATAGGGCAGCATTAAATTCAAACTGCCACCTTTGAGATTTCCTTCTGTAAAATCAAGATTGAAGTGCATTGTTCTGGCTCGGCGAACACAGTCTGAGATTTTGAATTTGCTAGCTCTAAGCAGTTCAGAGACGGCGATTTGTTTCAACCTAGCTTGCTCTGAAAGCTGAGTGGCATGAGCCAGATTAGTCTTCGTCCCCGGTTGTATATTTCTTAGTGCATGACTAGAAGGAGGCATTGGAATATTTTATAACAAGAATTAAAACTTCACTCTAATGAAACTAGATTTCGTTAGGTTTGTGTTGTTGGCATTGGTCACAGTGACAGGAATGTCAACAACTTTCTTACCCTTGTATCTCTTCTTGAACTTCTTGCGGTTACGCAATTTGACTGGAATCTTGATTGATTCAAGTTCAGCGGGGATAGAAGTTACATCAGCAACCTTCACTCTCATAACTGGATCATATTCTGGTGGCATGGTTACCACTACTGGTACATCATTGCCTGCTGAGCTTTCAGTTTTATAGAGCTTGAATTTGGTTCTGCGCTTACCTTTGCGCAAGTTGACTATTCTAAGTGGTCGCCCTTCTTCGATGCCAAAGTGGAAACCATGATCACCATCTGTTTCACTTTGTTCTAGTACTTCTATATCTTTAGTAACAGAGCTCTCTTCATCATTGGCAGTGATACCAGTAAGAGTTACAGTCTGAGTGCCGTTCTCTGTGAAGTTATAGATCACAGACTCACCGCGTCTGTCGACCTGTCCATCATTATCAAAGTCCCAATCGAAACGAACTATATTACCAGTATTGCTGTCATAGTCAGAAACTTTAAAGTTAATGATTTGATTGCTTGAAGGAGGATTTGGTGAGTAGCTGAAATCAAAGCTTGAAGGGGGATCAACAAAGATTTCAATATCTTTGCTAATACTAGCTTCTTGTCCTAGAGTGTCTACTATCTTCAAAGTTACAGTATGAATGCCGCTAGAGTTAAAGGCTTCGAAAGTTATACGGCCACCATAATCATAGTTGCCATCATTGTCAACATCCCAATGGTACTCGGCGATACCTTCTTCAGCTTCACTGGCACTAGCATCCAGAGTTACAGTTTCATTTACCCTTGGTGTTTTTGGACTGAAACTAAAATCAGGTTTAGGTAACGGACGCTGATGAGTCTCAATATCTCCTGCTAAAGCCCAAGCATAGATAGCAGATCTAGTTTTGTAATATGGTTCAGCGCTCTCAAAGGCTTCAAGGTTTTCATAACCATATTCTAGGTCCCTAGCTGAAATTATTTCCTTGCTTGAATCTTGCTCCAAATCAGTGACAAAGACTGGAGACATGTTTTGTACAAATTTCCAGCCGTATGGTTGCAAGTCGCCACAGGTCGCCATTGGCATCACTTCTGTATCAGACCTTGCTGCATTAAGGTCTAGTGGTTCAGCTTTGTGGTTAAAGGCAAATACTCCACCAGTATCTGAAAGTTTTGATTTGGTATAGAATTTGGAACCAAAACCACCAAAGGAGAACAAGAAATCATCTTTCTTATCGTTATTGATATCTGCCAAGGTTAATTGGTCGATATTTAACTCAAAGTGAGGTTCACGAATCGAATTTTTGAGTATCAGTTTAGGCCAACCATCAACGAAGCTATTGTTTCTGTCAACTGCATAGAGTTTACCGGTTTGGAAAACTCCAGCCGTAAACACAACATCTTTGAAACCATCTTCATCTACATCAGCAAAGCTAAAATTAGATTCATGAAAATCTGATAACTCTAAGAAGCTTGCTCCCATTGGGTTAGCGCTAGCATCTAGAATCGAAATCCCACCAATATAGTAGTAACCATACTCAAGTCTATAAACTATATCCCTTGATTCAAATACTATCTCATCGATCCCATCATTATTTAAATCTCCTGCTTTGCTCAGATTGCCCATGATGATATCCTCGGATTGCCATGATGTAGGAGGCCAGCCAGCGACAGCAGTGCCATCAAAGTTGTGAGCATAAGGTCGGGTTTCACCAAAATCACCACCTGGGTGAACTACTTCAAGTTCAGGATCGGCGTCTAAATTAGCAAGTTCAAAGTCTTGACCATAAAAGAAGGATAAGTCTGTAGTATCTACGATTGCTTCAGTTATTCCACTGATAGGATCGATAACTTCAATCCCAGACGTGCCTGAGCTAAAGTTAGAGGAACGAACTACTAATTCTTGTTCTGAATCATTGTCTACATCAGCAGCATGTAGACGTGAAAAAGAATCGTTTGCACTCTTGACAGTACGAACTTGACCATTACCATCGACAGAGTAAATTCCAACGCCTAGCGGTGGATCAATGATGGCGCTTGCGGTGAAATAAATTTCATCAATGCCATCTTTGTCGGCGTCCAGTACCACTAGTTTACTACGGGGGAAGACTAACTCAATACTCCAAAGCTTTGAGCCATCAGCTTTAAAGGCCTCTAGTCTTTCTCTGAAACTTCCATTTGCTAAGAAGTGTTCATAGAGTTTGACTATTTCTAGATCATCCCCACCATCAATGTTTGCAATTGCAATTGGATAGTTGCGGTATGGTCTTGCTGTTGGATAGTTAGAATAAATTGGGAAACCAGCTTTGAGCTGTGAATCAAGATAGATCTTACTAGGTTCTGTTTCAACTGAATTACCATTGAGGTATTCGATTCTAAGTTTGATATTGTAGATTTTATCTGCTGTAAGTAGACTTGGGTCCAGGTTTGCAATAGTTTCGTTAACAAAAGTTCTACCTACTTTGCTGCTATCAATATCTGCAGCTGTATCTAACCAAGTATTAGGCTGCTCTTCAGTGCTATAAAGCAATTCAAAGTCAGCAACTTGATCAGTGTGAAAGCTTGCTCTAATATCCACTGTATCAAACTTGTTAACGATGTCTGCATTAAGTGGGCTGGTGAGATCAAAGTTATTGACTTCGACCTGTTCGATTCTGCTTGTTGTTTGTCCAAGTATATCTGTGACAGTCAATTTAAGGTAGATTAAATCTTCTTTGACTAAAGTGGTATCAAGGCTTGCACTGACATTTGGTAGGCTGCCACTGAGCGTTATAGGTAACCAGCTTTGATTGTCATAGGACCAAGCTAAACTGGCACTGCTAAGTTCAGCACCATGGGTTGATTTTGCAGCAAGTAAATCAAAGTTGTAGTTACCATTGATGCTCTTGCCAAGGTTTTGGATCTCTGCACGAGGATAACTAGTATTGGTGCTGCTTGCAGCTAGTGCATCGACAACTCCTTGACCAATTGGTTTAGATGGCTCTTGAGTCACTTTCTGGACGCTATTGGCAAGGATGTCACGGACTTCTTCAAAACTAAAGTTTGGGTGACGAGCCTTGATTAAAGCTGTAACCCCGGCTACATGTGGTGTCGCCATTGAGGTTCCAGCCAATCTAGCATAAGTGTAGCTAGAGTTGTCCGGAGCTTGAACTTTAAGATCTGATCTTGAAGCAAGAATACTCGAGTCTGGACCTTGAGTAGAAACGATATTAAATCTTGAATCATGAAAATTGTCACCACCACCTGGCGCTGCTAGATCAACACTAATGCCAAAACTACTAAAGCCAGCACGCTTAAGATTGGTGCCACTTGCACCAACAGAGATGACTGAATCAAAAGCAGCTGGAATGTGCTGACCAGCATCATCGTCACTATTGCCGGCAGCAGCAATATGGATCACCCCAGCATCTTTAGCTGCAGAGAAGGCCTCAGCCATAATTTCGCTGTAGCCAGTACCACCATAGGAATTGTTGCTGATGAGATTATCGACGTTTGGATGAGAGATCATTAACTCTGTCAAGTATTCAATGCCAGCAGCAATGCCGCTGACAGAACCAAAGCCATAAGCATCAAGGATTTGTACTGGCAGGATTTTGGTTTGGGGGGCAACACCAACTATGCCGATTTGATTATTGCGTACTGCACCGATAGTTCCAGCAACGTGAGTTCCATGACCATGAAAATCAAAGGGATCATTGTCATCGTAAGCAAAGTCATAACCAATACTATTGCCAATAATTTCACCTGGGGCAATGTACTTGTTTCCATCTGCGTCAAGATCATCAAGGTTAATTTTGCCATCACTGTTAATATCAGAAACTAATTGCGGGTCAACCCAAATATTGTCCCAAAGGTCAGGGTGATTAAAATCGATTCCTGTGTCCACTACAGCTACGATAGTGTTTTGACCTTGAGTTAGAGACCATGCCTGGTCAGCCTTGATTTGTTTTAATCCCCAAAGTTCGTCATAGCCAAGATCCCAGTATTGACCAGAGCTGTTATACAAAGCATCATTGGCTTGATAGGCTTTGACCTTCATGTTGAATTCAGCATGTTCTATATAAGGATGGCGTTTGAGTTCTCGTAACAAAGCCTCTCCGTCCTTACAAGTGGCAAGTAGAGCTTTGACTTCATAGACATTATCAAGCTGGTATTTTTGGTAAGCTCGTTTGACTCTATTGACCCTGCTAGTAATTTTGTTTCTTAGTTTGGGATTTCTCTGGATCGCCTTGCGCTCTAATTTCTTGAAATCAGCTTTGAATACTTTATTTATCTCTTTGGTCCGAGCCAAATGATTTTGTTTGAAAAAGTTGGCGACTTCTTTTCTGCTCAGTGCTTTGGGACTAGTGAGACCAAAGAAGTTTTTTTGTTTAAGCCTAAGCCTGCCACTTTGGTTAAATTTGATGAGAATATCATTGTGGTGGTCTTTACAGCCAAATGCTTGTAACTTGCTAGTGCTGCTTCTGTTACCCCTATCACTTAAGAGGAGCTTTTTGGGGCTTTGGGCCATCGTTGGTGAGATCAGACTCAGTAACAGGCTTAATGTAACAAGATAAATGCGGACCATTGCTATAATTTTAGCTTATAATGTCCTTTCCTTTCAAAGATTTACGAGACTTTGTAGCAAAATTAGAGGCTGCTGGTGAATTAATTAGAATTACTGAGCCAGTCAGTGCGGAGCTCGAAATCACTGAAATCGCTGATAGGGTCTCAAAATCAGCTGCTGATAAGAACAAAGCACTTCTCTTTGAGAATGTAGAGGGCTATGATATGCCGGTCCTTATTAACCAAATGGGTTCTCATCAGCGCATGCTCATGGCTTTAGGTGTAGATGATTATGATCAAATAGCTGAGCGGATTAGAGAGTTTATCCAACCAGAGATGCCTGAAGATCTGAGTGGCAAAATTTCTAAATTAATGAAGCTAGCTGAAGCCCGCAACTTCATGCCCAAAGTGGTTAAGAATGCTCCTTGCCAGGAAGTAGTTTTGAAACCAGAGGATGGGCAAGCGATGCTCGATAAGTTGCCGATACTTAAGTGCTGGCCTGATGACGGCGGGCCGTTTATTACACTCACTTCAGTTTTCACCAAAGATCCTGATGCCTTAGGTTCAGGACGCAATGTTGGCATGTATCGTTTGCAAAAGTTTGATAATCAAACTACTGGCATGCACTGGCATAAGCATCATGATGGCGCGCATAACTTTGTTAAGTCACTTAAGCGTAGTGAAGATGGAAAATCTTTGCGAATGGAAATCGCTGTTGCTATCGGTACTGATCCAGTGATTGCTTATTGTGGTACTGCACCACTGCCACCAGCAATTGATGAGATGATTCTTGCAGGCTTTATTCGTAACAAGCCAGTGGAGTTAGTGCAATGCAAAACAATTGACCTGCAGGTGCCAGCGACTGCAGAAATAATTTTGGAAGGCTATATAGACTTAAACGAAGAGCTGGTCACCGAAGGTCCGTTCGGCGACCATACTGGCTTCTATTCTCTTGCAGATTTGTATCCAAAGTTTCACTTGACGGCACTAACGCACCGCAAAGATCCAATTTATGCAACTACTATTGTTGGGATCCCACCACAAGAGGATTGTTATTTGGGGAAGGCAACTGAAAGGATTTTCTTGCCGCTTTTACAACTCATTTGCCCTGAAGTAATTGATATGGATTTGCCATGGGATGGAGTATTTCATAATTGTGCGCTGATCAAGATAGATAAAAAATATGCCGGACATGCCCAGAAGGTGATGAATACTATTTGGGGAGTGGGTCAGATGGCTTGGACCAAATATATTATTGTCTTTGATAAGGATGTGGATATTCATAACTATAATGAAGCTGCAATGCATGCCTTTGGGAATACTGATCCGCAGCGAGATTTTATTTTCTCCAAGGGTGCTCTAGATATACTTGATCATGCTTCGCAAATTATGGGTTATGGTTCCAAGGCTGGTTTGGACGCAACCCGTAAATGGGCAGATGAAGGTTTCACTCGTGAGTGGCCTGATTTGATTACTATGTCTGAGGAAGTTAAGACTCGGGTTGACCAGAAGTGGGCGAGTTTGTTTTAAAGATAGGGTGCCCTTGATCGTGTAGTTCTTTAGCTTTGGGATCCATCAAGAAATAACGGGCTTTCATTTTTTCTTTGCCGGATCTATCATAGAGAGCTGTTCTAGAGATAGAACTAAAAATGCTGCAGTAACTATTGAAAATTAATAATAGAATTACTGCAGCAAAGCCCAAGTTCTTTAGTCCTTTGAGTTCACGCAGCGAGAAGAAGCTCAAGTAAACTAGTAGCGGTATAAACTCCGCTTGATAGCGATAGAACACGCATCTAAAACTAAGCACTAAAATTACTTGAATTACTAAGAAGCCAAGTGGAATGAGGCTCTCTTTATTCCTGGCTGCAGCTAATAAGCCGGCTAGGGCTAGCAGTAGTATTAGACTTGAGGAGAGACTGAGCGGGAAGATAGCAGCATTGATTGCATACTTCTCTATGTCATCAAGTTTATTGCGGTAGACCTGAAGATAGGGGAAGCTCTCGCTTTGGATTTGTTTGAAGTCTACTGAGAAGTAGAACTTTAATTGCTCAGGGATTCTGTTTAAATCAAAGAAAGCTAGTTTATAAGATCTGGTTTTAGCTGGGCTTTGAGCGTTTACAGATCGAGCCTTGGTGTCATAGACTTGCCATAGCTTGCCGAAGCGAGCTTGATTATACCAAAGTTGAAAAGTGCCAAGGATAATTAGTGGTACTAAGCAAATTAAAATTTGGGGTTTGGAGAAAACTTTCTTTTGCATTAATTTGTAGATTACTAGTGAGCAAAGTGGCAGCGCGAAAGTGAGTTTGGCTAGTATGGCTAACCCTGTGAATAGCCCCATGGCTACTAGGTTTGAATCATCACTTTGAGATAAATCTTTGAGATAGAAATATATTGCTGCAATGGAGAAGCTTAGTCCCCAGGAGATACATTCAGAATAGATAGTGTTGTGAATGACTAAATAAAATAATGGGCTAGCAAAAGCTAAGGTCAAAATTGCAACTGTGCTTATTTTAGATTTTGTGGCTTCATTTAAATTTGAGTTTTGTTTAAGTGCGAGCAAACAAATCTTAGAGAAGAAAAATAAAGTCATGAAGTAGGCTAGTAATTTGCTGAAGCAAGTCCAGTTGCCATAGTTCTCTGGGTTGATTAAATTTAAAAGCAAGCGCAGTAAAGCAGGAAATGGTCCATAGTACATGAAGTATTTATCACCAATGACCATGGCTTCATTACCAATAGCTTTAGCGTCAACTTCAGCACTCAGTTGCAATAAATTTTGTGCAAGTGAATCAAAGGCTGAACCATAGATTGCTAGTTTGAAAATGTCCCAATTGCCATAAGTTGCTAAGAAGCTTGAGATAGCTGTAATGATAAGTAATAACGGGATATGGTTTTTTAACTTAAGCACTTGTTCTTAGTATAGTCTATCGTCATTGCGAGGAACGTAAGTGACGAAGCAATCTAATGCATAAGCTAGAATCTATGCATTGGATTGCTTCGCTGTGCTCGCAATGACCCCGGGTGTATAATAAAAATTATGAAATGCGATTGTATCTTTAGAACAGCAATAATCACCGGGCTGGTTGTATTTATTTGGGGCATGATCTCATGGATGGTTTTGCCTTGGCACTCGGCGACAGTTAAATCTTTCAAGAATGAACAAGCGGTGCAACTAAGTTTGCTGCAAAATATTGATACTAAAGAACCAGCAATTTATGCAGTACCCGGACTTGAGAATAAAGAAGCGCCGGGACCATTTGCATTTGTTGCTCTTTCACCAATGGGTATGAAGATGTCACCAGTTATGATGGTGCGTGGACTAATTACTCAAATCTTAATTGCGTTCTTTATCACCTGGATGTTGATGCAAACTAGTGGGCTTGGCTATTGGGGTAAAGTTAAATTCACAACAGTAGCTGGTGGAGTAATTACCGGCATTGCTGCTACTCAAGATTGGAACTGGTGGGGTTTTGGTGCTGACTATACTATTGTGTTAGTTTTTGATCAGATTATTTCTTGGTTATTTGGTGGAATGGTTTTGGCTAAGATTACCGATTAAGTATTGTTTTCTGGTGAGTATTTGCTGTGCCACTTAGACCTTCTTGAACTTTTTCTAGGGGGCTTAATGCTCGCCAGTAGTCACCTTGAGTGGTTGCCATCAAATGCCTAACTTCTTCAAAGCCTTTTGTAACAATATTTTGTAGCTTCTCTAGACCGATGGTTTGGACAATAAAATCTATATGTTTTCTAACTGACTCAGATAAACTTTGAACTTCGTCAAGGCTAATTGCAACAGGTTCAATTTTTGCTTCTGGTTTTTCTCGCGGTTTTGGTCCGGTCATCATTGTGACTATACCCAAAGCTGCACCAGGTTCTTGGTAAACAGTTTCTCCTGATTCAATACGGTTTGCAATATCCGCTAAATTATTAATTACTTGAAAAAGAGTACTAAGTAGTCGTACAACTCCTGATCTTGCATTAAACTGAACTACAGTTGAATCGTCCGTAATATCTTGATGAATTTCTTCCACAAAATCTACATCAGCAAATTTACCTGCAATGGCCTGTAGTCTTCTTTCAATACCACCTAGGTCTATTTTGTCTCCATTGCCTTCCCTGCAAAGCATCGTTGGAGATACTCCTTCATAATTCTCTAAACGAAATAAACGGTGACCAATATCTGACATTTAGATAATTCTAGCATGTGGGCTTATCTAGTGCCAAATCCAAGTCTTTATATCGTTAATAGTAGTCAAAGCAATCACACTTAATAGGAATATAAAACCAACTTGCATAGCACCATTGAGGATTTTTTCATCTGCTTTTTTGCCGGCAATGGCTTCGTATGCCATAAAGACTAGGTGCCCGCCATCTAGTGCTGGGATTGGTAATACATTAATGACAGCAAGGTTGAGACTTAACAAGATGGCAAATTCTAGTAAGAGGATAGCGTTAGATTTTATATCCTGAGAAATAATTTGTACTATACCTACTATGCCTTTGACTTGACCAAGCTCTACAGCTGCTGGTCCAATTTGTGCGCCAAACAAACTGGCTATCTTTGAGAAAAGTGAAGCGAAGATCGCTACAACTGAAATTAGCATGCCTAATAAAGTAGTAGCGGTGAACTTAAAGGCTTCAGTAATCCAAGTAAGTGGTTTGAATCCATATTGCTGGTATTCTTTGCTGTGACCAAGCACAATACCTAAGCTGCCTTCAGAATAAAATTGTTTGGTGAAACTTTGTTTTTCACGTTGGTAAGTCAAAGTGATGTCTTGGTAGCTATAAGCTTTGATAGCTTTTTGTAACTCCTCTCCGGTTGTGATTTTCATCGAGTTGACTTGAATGATGGCATCACCAAGTTCTAAACCTGCTTGCTTGGCGATACTAGTTTCAGCGAAGCCGGCAACAGTATTGCTTGGTACTGCGGTCGGTAAGCCAATGGTTGCTGCCATCACAATCGCTAGCAAGAATGCAAACAAAATATTGAAGACAATACCGCCACTAGCAACTACTGCTCGTTGGTGCACTGGAAACTCACGCAATGGTTGTTTGAGTTCTAGGTCTTTGATTGAATCAGGATCTGTTTCATCACCTAATTCTGGAATTGCCACAAAGCCGCCGATCAATGCCCAGTAGAATTTAAATTTAGTACCCCATTTCTCAAATAAATCAATTGAAGGACCAAAGGGTAAGCCAATACCAAAGACTGGGGTCTGAAAGCCATAATATTTTGCTGCTAAATAATGACCAAATTCGTGTACCACGATTAGTACGGTGATCATTAAGATGCTGATTATGACAAAGAGTAAATCCACTGCTCTACATTATAACCCGGGGTCATTGCGAGGAGGAACGACGAAGCAATCTAGTGGATGATTTAAGTCAATTATATCAATAAGGGTTTGGACACAACCATCTTATGCGATGCTCGCAATGACGGTTGACACTTCTATCAGTGACATAGAATCATCATTATCGCGCTTGTTGCGTGCCACATAGTCAGAAATCTCATCAACACTAATAGCTTTGAAACCATAGGGTCCGGTGCGAGCACCAGAGCTTGGTCCATAGAGTCCGATGACTTGAGCTTCACTGCCGTAAAGCGCGGCTGCAGCAATATGCAATGGTCCAGTATCTACTCCAATTACTAATTTCATCTCTGAGAAAAACCCTGGCAATTCTATAAGTTCTTTATTGACTACTATATGTAGTGGGGCTTTGCTGAGGCAAATGATTTTTTCAATTACCATTAAATCTTTGAGCGTGCCTAGTAAATAGATTTGAGTTTTGGGATCCTTATCTTTGATCTGGTCTATGAGTGCTGCCCAGCGCTTTGGTGCCCAGAGTTTGCTTGACCAAGTGCTTGAGGGGATGAGACAGACTTTGTTCTCTAATTTGGCTTCTTGTTGCAGTGGAACAAATGGTTGTGTCATCCTGAGCCCTTTGGGCGTCAGGATCTCATTGGTGCCAGGGGGATCCTGACGTCGCTGATGCTCCTCAGGATGACAAGCAAGGGTCAAGTTACGTTCAACAATATGCATGTCATTGTTCATGGTATTGCCAGCATCAATTTTTTCCTTGTAAAAAATACTTGCTAATTGTTCACGCGGCTCTTTGAAGCCTCTAGTGTTTTGGGAGATGAGCCTGGCTAGAGCTGCTGTTTTGATTAGCCCTTGCATATCGATCACCAGATCGTAATTTTCATGGCACAGGTCCTTAGCCAAACTATATAAACTAGTGAGCTTACGGTCTGGCACTTCAATAATTTGATTGAGCTTGCTTTGGCTACGCAGTATAGGAGCAAAACTTTTGTAACAGAGCCAATCGATCTTGGCTTCTGGGTGTTTTTCGTGAAGGGCATTAAGCGCAGGGATAGCGTGGACTATGTCGCCAAGAGCACTTAATTTAATGATAAGAATTTTCATCTGGGCTAGGAATAATCATAACTGATTAACTTTATCTAAGCTAATTCAATAACTCAATCGGCCAACTGCTAAGTTTAGGTTGTGTCATCCATACAATTGGCATTGCTACTGATATATAGGGACCAGTGGCTTGCTTCATGTAATCAGCTTCTAGTTTCTGAGCTTTGGTGTCATAGTCTGCTACTTCTTGGCTGAATCTTGCTTGGTCGGTGCTTGTGCTCCCTTCTTCTAGAATTCTTAGTCTCTCTTGTTCTAGATCAATATATCTTCTAGCAAAAGTGCTGATTTGTCCGGAAGACTTGTTCTGGTTAAGGATAGCTTCTAGTTGGGCGATTCTGCTCTCTTCTTTGGCTTTGGTTGCAGTTACTTGTATATCATCGTTGTTCCGTACAAAAAAGCTTCGAGTATTCATTGACATTTGGTAAAGCAATTCTAAATTTACGTCACTTAGATTTTTGAGCAGGTCTGGTGTGCTTGGAGGTTTTGTTTTCAAGCCCGCTGAAATTGAGTTTAAGATTCTTCCGGCGTCTCTCTCCTCTTCTAGTTCTGCTTGCTCTATCAAGTTCGTGAAAAACCTGGTGTGTCTTTCTGCTGCCATATTTGATCTTAGGCAAGCTTTGAGAACTTCGTTTTTTTCACTTTTATTGGCAGGTGTTAATTCGGTTAATTCAAGAAATCTAGCGACGCTATCTCTCACTATAGAGCTTGCTTGAGCGAGCTTAGACTGAGCTTGAGTTTTTTCAAGTAGTTTATCAAGTGCTCTAATGACCTTCCTAAATATCTTTTTTTCTCTGCCAGGGTAAGCTGAATTAGGGTCCAGGGATGTCTCTTCCACAGATTCCCACTGCTTGTAGAAGCCTTGCATTAATTGGAGCAATTCTTCATACTCATTTGCCGGGCTTGCAAGCAGCTTGCCACTAGTTCTTGGTGAATACTTGAGAATGATTTCCAGTGCTTTGGCTAATTGGCCGAATTTGATGTCCTGTGTTTGTAAGCTCTTAGCTGTAGCATGAAATTCTCCAAGCTCTGATCTTAGGCTTGCTGATATGGACTGACCTTTTTGGAGTTTTGCCAAGGCAACCGATGCCTTACTTAGAACTCCAGCAAAGTTGGGGTTTGCAAAGCCCTGGAGTAATAACCTAGCTTGTGCTAAGCTGTCAGCCCCGCCTGCACCCGAAGCCTCGCTACCAAGTTCAGTTGGAGCTCTATAAGTTTGGATGAACTCTGTCCTTGGTATCATTCTTAATATAATAACACTGGGCAAAACTTAAAACTTCTATAAGCTATTATCCGGATTAGCCCTCTAAGGGGATAATTGTATCACAGGATATCTTAGGGTGAAGAAAAAGACCGTAATATCAATAATCGGTAGACCGAATGTTGGCAAGAGTACATTGGTTAATAGACTTGCTGGCAAGCGTGTGGCTATTGTTGGCGAGGAAGCTGGGATCACCCGTGACCGCAACTATATAGATTTTGAATGGGATGGCAAGGAATTTACCATTGTTGATACTGGTGGGATTAGTTTTGATGGCGAGGACGGTTTTGCTGATCATATTTACCAGCAGGCAATGGAAGGGCTGGAGCAAGCTGATGCAGTTGTCTTTATGGTTGATGTTGTCTCCGGAATTACCAAGGAAGATGCTGATGTAGCTGAACTACTGCGCAAAAATTGCAGCAAGCCAGTCTACCTAGCTGTCAATAAAGTAGATAGTCATGAGCGCGAGCAGATGATTTATGAATTCTACTCTCTAGGTTTTGAACATTTGTTTCCGATCAGTGCATTGCATGGCTCACATGGTCTTGGTGAGATGTTGAGTTTGATCTCTGATAATCATGATTCTGTTGATGTCAAAGATGTTAAAGAAGAAATTATTAGGGTTGCTGTTGTGGGTAAACCTAATGTTGGTAAATCGAGCATGTTTAATAAATTGCTCGGAGAAGAAAGATCTATTGTTAGTGATATTAGTGGTACTACTCGAGATGCTATCAATACCACCCTGCAGCGACATGGGCAGAAGTTTGAACTCATTGATACAGCGGGTTTGCGCCGTAAGTCCAAAGTCAAAGGAGAAGTCGAAAGATTCTCTAATATTAGAACTACTTACTCGATTGCAGCTTGTGATGTGGCGGTTTTGATGATTGATTCTACTGAGGATGAGATTGTCACTGACCAAGATCAGAAGATTGCTTCTTTAATTGAAGAGCGCGGAAAGGCTTGTGTGGTTTTGATTAATAAGTGGGATATTTTTGATTCAGAAGTGAAAGAAGATCAGTATAAATTACAGAAGTACAAAGACCAGGTTAATTACAAACTTAGATTTATTGATTTTGCACCGAAGGAATATATTTCAGCGACCACCGGTCAGCGTCTCGATAAGCTATGGAAGATGATTGTTGATGCCAATACTGAGCGTAACCGCCGTATCTCAACCAACTTACTCAATAAAGTACTGGCAGATATCATGGTTATCACGCCACCACCAATCGTTAAACAAAAAGCAATCAAGCTCAAATTTATTAACCAAGTGGACTCGTCACCGCCACAGTTTGTGATCTTTGCAAACTACCCAGAGCTAATCCCTGAGTCATATACAAGGTTCTTAAAGTCCCAGCTGCGCCAGTACTTTGGTTTCGTTGGAACTCCAATTAGATTAAGCTTTAAGAAGGACCCAAGCAATGGATGAAGTCACTAAACTCAAAGATTTTTTCTCAAGAATTCTTGACTACAAGACTCAGATTTTAATTAGGGTTGCAATTATTGGGGTCGTGATCGGTGTGATCGCTGTAGCATTTCGGGTTTCTACTGAGAAGCTAGTTGCATTCTTCTTTCAAGTTTCTAATTCTGGAGAGCACTGGCTCAAGTGGATTCTGTTGCCAGTCTTTTGTGCTACTGGTGGTTTGATAGCTAGTGTGGTAACTTGCAAAGTAGCTCCTGACGCCAAGGGTAGTGGTATCCCACAAGTTAAGCATGTGCTTAATAGTAGCGGACAAAATATTCAACTGAGAACGGTGGTCGCTAAATTTCTTGGTGGGGTGGCTGGAATTGCTTCAGGTTTGTCACTCGGGCGTGAAGGTCCTACTATTCAGATCGGTGCAGGTATCGCATCAAAACTTAGCCGCTTGCTTGGTGGCAAGCACCGTAAGAGAGCGATAGCTAGCGGTGCTGGAGCTGGTCTTGCAGCAGCTTTCAATACTCCGATTGCGGGGGTGATGTTTGTAATTGAAGAACTAGATCGTAACTTCTCTAGTTTGTCACTTGGCCCAGCTATTGTTGCTTCAGTATCTGCAGCGATGACCTGCCGTATGCTCTATGGTGATTTTTTTACCTTTCATTTTCAGTGTGACTGTCCTGTCAATGCAGTAACTTTGATTGCTTTTATTGCCTTGGGAATTTTTTCAGCGATTGCTGGTACTTATTTCCAGAGATCAGTTTTAGTTTCATCTGATTTGTTCAAACAGTATCTAGGTTTCTTGCCGCCATGGCTTTGGGGTGCAGTAGCTGGTTTGCTTACAGGTATTGTGGGAATTTGGTTGCCGCAAGCATTAGGTGGCGGGCATACTACGCTTGAAGGAGTTTTGGCTGGCGCTTATGCGTGGTCCTTAATTCCTCTAATCTTTTTGGCGAAGTATTTGCTTACTGTGCTTGCTTATGGCAGCGGCGTGCCGGGTGGTATCTTTGCTCCAGCTTTGATTCTGGGAGCTCTGCTCGGTTCAGCACTTGGTCATTTGCTTGATTTGATGTTTCCAGCAATGAATATTGATCCAGCAAGTTTTGCCTTTGTGGGTATGGGGGCTTTTTTCACGGCAATCTCTCGGGCACCAATCACCAGTATTGTGATGTTGTTTGAACTTACTGGTAATTATCACTTGGTCTTGCCATTGATGTTTGCTTGTATCATCGCCAATATTAGTGCCGAGCGTCTCAAGGAAGGTAGTATCTACGCTAATTTGCTTGAGAAAGATGGTATCAATATCCGTGAGTTCGGGATGCCATCCTACCTGCAAAGGTTTTCAGTTGAAGATGCCATGACTAAGAAACTCGATACTATCGAGGAGACCATGACCCTAAAAGAATTACATGATCTATTTGATCATAGTGATCATACAGGTTTTCCTGTCTTGAGCGAACAAGGTAATTTGGTTGGGATTATAACCCACCATGATATGCATGAAGCATTTGATTTGCAGATTGATCAGTCGACTCCAGTTTCTGAAATAATGTCTAGCGACCTTAAAGTGGTTAGTGTTAACGATAACTTACACACCGCAATTCTCAGACTCTATGAGTATAAGATTGGACGTCTACTGGTGGTGGATGAGCACCAGAAAAATAAGCTAGTAGGCATTATGACTAGGTCTGATATTATTAATTTTGAAGCTAATCAAGAGCTCGATTATTAATGCTGGCATTCCTACTCAAGAGATTTATAAGCGCAGTTTTTTTGGTTCTATTTATAACCTTTATGACTTTTTCTTTGATGAAAATCAATTTCACTGTGCCAGAAATGAAATTTGAACTCAAGCTGCCAATGACCCAAATTCAAATCTTCAAATTCTATAGTCCCAAAACTCAAATCCAAACAGGAGATCCACTGGCTGATCTTAAACTTAATCCAGAAATTACAGAATCAAGAATTCAAGCCGAAGCTAAACGACTTGGTTTAGACAAAAGCTTTGTTGAGCAGTACTTTACTTGGCTCTCTAATGTTTTGCGCGGCGATTTTGGTTTGAGCCAGAATAATTTGCCAGTAGTTGATTTGATGAGGCCAGCTCTGATCAATACTTTGGTTTTGAATTTGGCTGCAGTCTTCTTTACTTGGGGCATTGCAATCCCGCTTGGAGTCATTGCTGCGGTCAACAAAGATACTTGGCTTGATAGCAGCCTTAGATTTTTACTTTCTGTCTTCATGTCAGTACCTGGTTTTGTATTGGCGATCTTTATGCTCTTGTTTGCACTCTCGACAGGTTTGTTTCCCATTGGTGGTCTAACTAGTAGTTTCTATGATGAGCTCAGTCCTATTGCTAAGCTATTTGACTTAGTACGTCATCTTTGTTTGCCGGTCTTTATATTAGTAGTAGGCGGTATTGTCGGTTTGCAAAGACAAATGCGCGGCAATCTATTAGATGTGCTGCGTGAAGATTATATTCGGACTGCTCGTGCCAAGGGTTTGCCAGAGAATAAAGTGATTTATAAACATGCACTTCGCAACGCAATCAATCCACTAGTGACAATTTTTGGTTATGAGTTCTCTAGTTTATTTGGTGGCTCAGCTTTGATTGAAATGGTCTTAGCTTATCCAGGACTTGGCTATTTGACTTTGGAAGCAGCACGTAAGCTTGATATAAATTTAGTGCTCGCTAATTTATTGCTGGGAAGTTTGATGCTTGTTTTGGGTAATTTATTGGCTGATATCCTCCTGATGAAGCTGGATCCACGTATGCGTGCAAGCCAGTTAAATTAATGGTTTTGAGGGGATAACTATCCATTTGATTGATTTTTTAGTGTAAATTCAGCTGGCTTGCTGAAATTTATTTTGGCTTCCTGGGGCATAGATATAGTATCGATGGTCCGAATCAAGGGAGATATATCCTATAACAACAGGGGACCTAATTGATAAATTCCGATTACGGAAGATTTGAAACAACAAAAAGGAAACCTGAGACTAGGAGTTCGTGCTTAGTCTTGGGTTCTTTTTATTGTCATCCTGAGGGAGTGAAACGACCGTCAGGATCCCATAGTGGAACCTGAGAGATCCTGACGTCGCGTAGCACGCTCCTCAGGATGACAGTTGGTTTTAAGCTACTGATTTAGCTAAGGTTACCGCAATATCTTCAATCTCAGGAGCATTGGTGCCCGGTAGGGCAGTTGTAGCAGCGGTACTGAGCATGATACTACAGTAAGGACAAGCGACACTAATCTTATTAGGGTTGTGCTCATTGAGCTCCTCAAAGCGCATATCATTGATTTGCTGCCCTGGAGTTTCATACCAAATCTGAGCACCACCGCCACCACAGCAAGTGCTCTTGCGCTCTTCTTTCTCGATTTGTTCAATCTTAAGTCCTGGAATTGAATCAAGGATATAACGAGGTGGGTCAATGACATCATTGTAACGAGCTAGGTAACAAGGGTCATGGTAAGTGATGACCTCATTGATTTCTTTACTTGGAGTCAAGTAACCTTGTTTGATCATTTGTGCCAGCACTTCACTATGGTGATAGACTTCAATGCCAGCAAAGCCAAATTCTGGGTATTCATTTTTGAAAGTATTGTAAGTATGCGGGCAATGAGTGATGAGCTTAGTCACTCCATGACGCTGCATGGTATCGATATTCTCAAGCACTAATTCTTGGAACAAACCTTCGTCACCAGCACGACGAGCGATATCACCGGAGTTCTTCTCTTCTTTACCTAGTACGGCAAAACTCATACCGCCCTTGGTGAATAATTCAGCACAAGCTTTGGTGACGGCTTTGTTTCTATCATCAAAGGCCCCAGGACTACCAACCCAATATAGATATTCAAAATTACCCTGAGAAGCTTGTTTGATTTCAATACCCTTCTCTTCTTTGATTTCATCGATCCACTTGGCTCTATCATTTGGATCTAAGCCCCAAGGGTTAGACTTGGTGCGGATATTTTTAAGAGTAGCTTGTAAATTGCTTGGTGCCATATTTGATTGGAGTAGCGCGCGGCGCATATCAACGATGGTATCTACATGCTCGATTAAAACAGGGCACTCTTCAACACAAGCATTACAGCTAGTACAGGACCAGAGTACATCTGGTGAAATATGCTCATAGACTTCCTCACGGTTCTCCTTACCAGCTAGTCCGCGGATATCAAGCATTAAGTGTTTAGGTGAAAGTGGCTTGTCGGTGTTTTGTGCTGGACACATAACGTGGCAGCGACCACAGCTAGTGCAAGCCTCGCTATCTAGTAAAGTTTTCCAAGAGAAATCATCATAAGTAAATACTCCAGCAAGAAAATCTTCTTCGTCCACTTCTTTGCCTTCTGCTTCAGCTTCCATTAATTCAAGCAAACTGTATGGAGTAGAGAGCTGACCACGGTGACGGTCTGAGCGGAAGTACATAGTAAGAGGTGAGAGGAAGATATGAGAGAACTTGGTATAAGGAATCAAGGCAATAAACACAAAAGTTAAGACTGAGTGGAACCACCACAAGACTTGGTGTGAATTCTGCAGATCTTCAACTGTCATATAGGAAACTAGACGAGCGAGCGCAGCTCCAATTGGCGCAAAATCCTCTATCTGATTGGTTCCTGCCATCCTGAAGGCTTCAAGCATAAAGCCGGTGACCACAAAGAGTGCCAAGAATAATAATTGAATCCAATCGTTTTGAGTGTTGTCAAGATTTTTGGATTTAACTATATATCTTCTTGCAGCAAAACTAATTACACCAAGTAGTAGTAGCAAACCACCAATTTCTGCAGCAAAGCTAACCCATTTATAGAAAGTACCTTGGAAAAAATGAATGGTCTTAAAGACATGTTCTTGCACTGCAATAATGTCGGTAACAAGCCAGAGAATAATGAAGCCTAAGAAAACCAAGAGGTGAGCAATGCCACCTGATTTTTTTTCTTTGATTTTCTTTTGCAGTAAGCCAAAAGTCAGAACCGTAAGAATTCGATCTTTGATATTAGTGTTGCGATCTTCTTTTTCTTTTTTGCCGGCAAAGATTGCGCCAAGTTTTTGAGCAAAACCATATATAAAGATGGCGACTGAAATCGCTGCCATCACATAAAAGACAATCTTGCCGATATTGTGATCGATATTCCACCAGAGTTCTCTGGTCTCTAAAATAGGGTTAGGACTCAAGTTTTCCATACAAAGTACCAATCTATAATGTAACACCAATACTTCCGGGTTGTAACGCTCGTAACGTAATGTCAATACAAAGCGTTACGTGCGTTACAACCCGGAAGTGATGAGGTAACGGGTTATTATATATTGGAATGATCAAGACAAGATCTAAATTCCTGGAAATAGCAAAAGAACGCGGCATCATTTTCGACGGTGCTATGGGCACTAGTCTGTTTGCCTATGATCTTAGTGCCCAGGATTATGGCGGTGATGAGTTTGAGGGTTGTCCTGAGCAATTAAACTTTACTCGACCAGATATTATTCAAGAGATTCACTCTAAGTTTTTTGAGGCTGGAGCAGATGTGGTTGAGACCAATAGTTTTGGTGCTTCTCGACTTGTTATGGGTGAGTACGGACTTGAAGAGAAGTCCTATGAAGTAAGTAAACTTGCTGCAAGCCTAGCGCGCGAAGTTGCTGATAAATTTACTCAGGAGAATCCAGAGAAGCCGCGCTTTGTTGCTGGTTCAATTGGTCCAGGAACTAAACTTGCTTCACTAGGTAATGTTAGCTTTGATGAACTTTACGAAAGTTACAAACCACAAATCCAAGGTTTGATTGATGGTGGGGTGGATTTACTTTTGATTGAAACTTGTCAGGATCCGCTGCAGATCAAAGCCTGTCTCAATGCTTGTTTGGATGTGATGGTGCCTGAAGGACCAGCTCATTGGAATAAGTCTGAAAGCAAGTTGCCAATTCAAGTACAAGTCACTGTAGAGACTATGGGTACTTTATTAGTAGGTTCAGACATTGGCTCTGCACTCACTACTATTGCTGCTTATCCAGTTGATGTCATTGGTATGAACTGCGCCACTGGTCCTGCTGAGATGCGGGAGCATATTCAATACCTCTCTGAAGAGAGCCCAGCTTTGATTAGCTGCTTGCCGAATGCTGGTATCCCAGAAAATGTTGGCGGGCATGCCCACTTCCCGCTTGATCCTCAACAGTTTTCTACTCAGCTTTCTCGCTTTGTTGATGAGTTTGGAGTAAGTGTAGTCGGCGGTTGTTGTGGTACTACTTATGAGCATATCCGTCAGCTAGCTGATGCCTGTGCAACTAAGGAAGCGCACCGTGAAGAAGCTAAAGATGAAGTCATAGAGTCAGTCTCCTCGATCTATAACTCAGTGCCGATGCTGATGGAGCCGCGCCCACTAATTGTCGGTGAGCGTACCAACGCCAATGGTTCTAAGTTGTTTAGGAACTTGCTAGGCGAAGAAGATTATGACGCGATTGTTGATCTAGCCAAAGAACAGGTGGCAGAAGGCTCACATGTGCTTGATGTTTGTACTGCCTATGTTGGGCGGGATGAAACCAAGGATATGGTTGAGGTGATCAAACGTATCAACACTCAGGTCAATATTCCGATCATGGTAGATAGTACTGAGTATCCGGTGCTTGAAGCTGCACTCAAACATATTTCAGCCAAGGCGATTATCAACTCAGTCAACCTTGAGGATGGCGAAGAGCGGGTTGCTCAGATTGCAGCACTCGCTAAGCGTTTTGGCGCTGCTTTAGTGGTGCTTACTATAGATGAAGATGGCATGGCAAAGACTGCCGAGAAGAAATTGGAAGTAGCTTCTAGACTCTATGACTTGCTGGTCAACGAACATGGCATTGATCCGCGTAACCTAATCTATGACACGCTTACTTTTACTCTTGCTTCTGGCGATGAAGAGATGCGCAATGCTGGTATTGAAACTATCAATGCTATCAAAATGATCAAAGAAAAATACCCAGAGGTCAAAACCATTCTTGGTC
>JAPPOW010000080.1 GCA_028817775.1 Candidatus Melainabacteria bacterium
GATATTGCTATACCACCATTATTACTCACATCAGCTGAGATTCTTTGTGATTGGGTAATTGTTTTTTTACCTTCACCTTTGACTTTTATTGTTTCACTAAAACTAATTTTGGATGATTTTTTAAAATCAGTACTATCAAACACCGCATTGGAGAGAAGACCATTAACACTACTGCTACTAGCATCAATCTCTGCTGTCAGAGTGAATTCTGAGCTTTCTAATAACTGTTTCTTTTTTGGTGCATTGCTGGTGTTTTGATTGAAATCAATATCAGTTGTGCTCAACTCAGCATTAAAAAGACTTAAACCAATAGGATTAAGTTTGTATCTAAAGCTGTCATTGAGTACTATGTCATTGTCAACCTCTAAATCAATATCTTCTTCAAAATGTTCCTTAAGATCAACAGAGAAGACTAGATTTTGTATCTCTTCAAAGTAGCGTGATCTATCATTAGTGCCGTTTGAATGATAATCTGTTACTAAATAATTAGTTAGCTCCGGATCACTAGAATTACCACTAGGATTTTCTACTGTCCAACTAAAACTTTTTTGGATATTTCCATTTGTTACAGCTACAAATTTATCTTTTTCGTTTTGTACTCTTCTTTTGATTTTTAGATTACTTATTACCGGATCAAGTTTTTGTAGGAAGAGTGCACCGTTGTTGACCTTGCTAATTAAATCTGGATCGTGAGTTACTCTCAAGACAAGTTCTTTGGGATCAATAGAAACACTACTTATATCAGTTGTTGAATCTTCAAAGACTTCTAAGTAAAGAGCTTTGCGGACAATACTTGGGTCACCATTGGCATCACCACCTCCGCCGCCGCCATTGCCGCCACCGTTACCACCTCCGCCGCCGCCAGAGTTTGCGCTGCCGCGGGCTACGATGATTTTGGATTTTTGTGCTAGTGGTGGGTCGTCTTCAACCTTAGTGCTGGTAAGTAAGTATTGGAAAATTACTTCGGTTTGATTTTTGTTAAGAGTTCGAGATTGGGTAGTAGAGAATTTTACTGGTATTTGTTCTGTATCTTCGTCTATTACGACATCTTGTTCTGGATCTAATTCAAAAGTCCCCACCAGGGCTGTACCATTGACTCTATTAAAATAGGCCCTAAGTCTGTCAAAGTCAAAACCAGTTGGTGATTTTAAGTTAAAAGTTGCGCTTACTTCTACTGCATCTCCGACTCGAGGTCTAGTTGGGTCGGTACTAAGTCTAAGCTTTCTAATTTTGTGATCAGCAGTACTAATAGTTTCTACTGCTGCTACAGGAGTAATAAACAGTAAGAGGCTTAAAAGATATAGAAACTTAGTCTTATGTGGCATGCCACTAAGATTATAATACATATATGGCAAAGTCTAAAATCAGACTGGATAAGCTATTGCTGGATTTGGGCTATTTTGATAGTCGTGCTAAAGCTCAGACCTGCATTATGATGAATGGTGTCAAAATCGGCGGCAAAGTTTTAAACAAAGCCGGTGAGCAGATTGATGAAAGCGCTTTTTATCAGGACTTTGAAGCTAATCCAGAGCATATTGAGCTTGCAGATAAATTATTGCCTTATGTAAGTCGCGGCGCTTTTAAACTCAAAGCAGCTCATGAAAATTTTGACTTAGATTTCAAAGATAAATTTGTCTTGGATATTGGTGCTTCGACTGGTGGCTTCACTGACTATGCTTTGCAAAACGGAGCTAAGCAAGTGATTGCTCTTGATGTTGGTAAGGGGCAGCTGCATTATAAATTGCGTGAAGACCCGAGGGTGATTAATTTGGAAGGAACCAATTTTAGAGATTGGCAAGCTATTGAAACAAAACCAGATTTAATTACCATAGATGTTAGTTTTATTTCTTTAATCACAATTTTGGATCGTATTAAAGAATTGTATGGAGTAGATATGAAAGTAATAGCTTTACTTAAACCTCAGTTTGAAGCAGGCAAGACAATTATGGACAAATGCAAGGGGGTGATTAGGGATGAAAAAATTAGAACAGAAGTTTTTAGTCAAACTAAAGAAAAAATCCAAGCTTTAGGCTATCAAATCAAGTCAGAGCTTGAATCTCCAGTCAAAGGAGCCAAGGGCAATATAGAATATTTGCTAGAGTTAGTATTATGAGCAAGGTTGCGATTTTTTATAATCCACTTAAGGAGCAAGCACCAGTTTTTGCAGCTAAATTGGCTGATGAATTAGAGCAGCTTGAAATTGATTCTGAAATCATAGAAGAAAAATCTAGCAATGCTAGTTTAAGTAAAGAAATTTCTCTAGCTTTGGTTATGGGTGGCGATGGCACCTTTCTTTCAGCATCGAAGCATGTAATAGAACATGGGGTGCCAATACTAGGAATTAATTTTGGTCACCTTGGTTTTTTGTCTGAATACGGTAATATTGAAGCTAAAGAATTAGCTCAAGCGATTGCTGATCAAGACTATATGGTTCAAGAACGAACTTTACTTGAAGCCCAACTGCCTAGTCTTGGCAAAAAATTAATCGCTCTCAATGAAATAGTGGTTAGCCGTAATCCTAAGTCTAATTTATTGTTAACTGACCTCTATATCGATGATGATTTATTGCATTCATATAGGTCAGATGGCATTATTATCAGCACTCCGACAGGTTCTACTGCTTATGCGCTTAGTGCTGGCGGGGCGGTGATGGATCCTAATATTAGAGCTTTTGAGATTGTGCCGATTGCAGCCCACTCCCTAGCTAGTCGTCCGCATGTAATTTCTGATGAGCAGTCAATAGTACTTGAAAGTAGAGACAATAAAGCCAGTTTCTTTATTCAAGCAGATGGTCAGGATTTGATTGAATTAGAGCCTGGCTCCAAAATTATTTTTGCTAAATCTGAGCATAGACTTAAATTAGCGAAGCTTAATCGCTCATATCGCAGCTTCTACAGTATCCTAAGAGATAAGATGAAGTGGGGCTCGATACAGAATTAAACCACTGTCATCCTGAGGAACACCGAAGGTGTGACGTCAGGATCCAGTTGGCGTCATGGAGATCCTTCACTTCGTTCAGGATGACAGTATGAATAATTTAGAATTTGAAATTGGCAAATATATAGAAGAAATCAAAGGCATTGATGATGTGCTTTTTGATCCTAGATCCTGGTCACCAGATGATTTACGTGAGGCTTGTAATAATTTAGAGTTCTTGATTAGCAAGGGTGACTTTAGCAAAAGACCAGGCTTTGAATTTGAATTTATTGTCTTACAGTATTTATTCAGACGTTTCTTTTTTGTCTCTCACCAAACCGGTTTGTACAACCCGCAACGTAAGCTTTGGTCAACACTAGCGCAAATCAAAAAAGTAACCATCAAAGACCATAAAATTTGGTCAAAGTCTAAACGCGAGCATACTCGGATTTCTAATTTTAAGCTAGAGGATCATCGCGGTAATTTCATTAAAGCAAGAGTGGTGCATCCAGGTTCTCAATTAGATATGCCAGCTTTTGGATCCTTGTTACGCGGGGTATCTGCTAAATGTCTTGGTTTGTTTTACTTTACTGAACAAGAATTAGACCCTAAATTACTAGAAAAAATCCAGTGTAAGACTAATGCCAAGGACCCATTTGATAGGTTCAAAGCACCGATAAACCAAGCTAGTTTGAATATAATTCGCTATCACTTAGCTGGTGATAAATATGGTTTCAAACATATTTATCCTGATCTCAATAAAGATATAGTTAGCTATATGGACTTTGCTAATAAAACAACTAGCGAAGAGATGGCTCTTGCATCAAGTTAGAACAGATCGGTTGGTATATCCAAGCTATGAGTTAATGCAGTTGGTTCTGCAGAAAGGTGTTGACTAAGAAGTCTTTCACTAACTTCAGGTTCTTTTCTTTCAACTACAGATGTCCAGCTTTGTTGTCCTCTAGTAGTCGTTCTCAAGTCTTCCCGTATTCTTGCTCTTCTACCAGGAACGACTTTAGTATGTCTTTGAGTTCTTACTGTGCCATCATTAAACTCAGCTTTTTTGTCTAAGGTTTTTCTTTCACCTCGTTTTGCTCTATGAGTGATAGGTCTTACTATAGAACGAGGTTTATGTGCTTGTCTTTTGCGGAAACGGCTATTTTGTCTTTTGACTTTAGGTGCTTGTTCAGGAGGCTTGTTTAGGTATTGAACAGGAACATTGATGATCCCTTGCTCTACTAGTTTAAGCATAGCTTTGTAACCTTCTAATTGTTGTTTAGGACCTGTTATTCCTTTGAGGGCAAAAGCATTTGCTGATACCAGTAATCTCTCGTTTGTAAGTTCTTCGTCACTTAATCTTCTTGATCTTCTTGCAAATCTTAGTTCATCAAGAACTCTATTGATTTCTGAACTTAGTTTAGCTTTGACATTTCTTCTAGTCAGTGGGCGTATTGCACCAGCTTTGGTTAGAGCAGTGAGCTCTTGTCTTTGAGTTTTGCTAAATTCACCATTTTCTTCAAAGTGATTTAGCAAACCAGCAAAAGCTTCAGCAGCATCGGGGTGTTCTTTGAGTGCTTCAGCGAATTGAAAATCAGCGAATTTTGCCACTTGTAATGGTTTTTGGTATTTAGCTTCAACTCCATACTTTCTTAAAATGCGTGCAGTGTCCGTTTCTAGCTCTGCAGAAACTTTTCTGGCTTTGGCACGCCCGGGAGTTCTAAGTTTAGGTTCAGGGCTGCTTAGTAGTTCAGGATCATTATTTGATCTTGCAGAATTCCTTCTTGTAATAGCCGCATCAGGTACGCTCATTCTACTCTTATCAGTTTCTAGTTTTAGAGCAGGAGTTGATAAAGCCTCTAGTTGTTTTGGGGGCTCTTGTATTGCTGTTGCATGTCTATACACAGAATTGAAAATTGTCATTCTTATGATAATAACATGCGTTTATCTGGTACCCAGGTTATAAATAATTCTTTTAAGATTTGGGTATAATTAAGCCATGCTTTCGTCCTTTGTGAAAGGTTTTGTTTTTGGCTTTATGGCGCTTGTACTGATGCTAAAGCTTGCCGACCGAGATTAGAGCTGCATCTGACGCCCAATAGCGGTGTTATTTGAGTCCTCATTGGCACTTGCCAACTTCGGACACGGACACGCCTGTCCCAGGCTTCAAATGCCTTGCTCTTGGACCCCAGCTACTACTCTAATAATCACTAGTTAATTTACAAAATAAAGAAT
>JAPPOW010000222.1 GCA_028817775.1 Candidatus Melainabacteria bacterium
AGCAAGTATTTCTCGTGCGCTGCTTTCTCCTAAGTAGGGTACTTGTGTTTCTAGAAGTTTTTCTATATAAGTAAGGCTAATTTCATTTGAACTCTTGGCGTAGCTATTTATCAAAAATTCTAGGAAGCGATCTGACCTCAGAGCTTCTTGCCCTTTGATGCGCGAACACTTGAATAAGAAAAATGTGTACTCGAAGAAATACTGTTTGGTTAAATCAAAGCCAGGTAAGTCAGGGATTGCATTGTAAAGATCAAGTAATTTATCGAGTAGTTGTTCAGAAGCTGCAGCAGAGGGTACAGTGGTCATCAAATCTCGCTCATCTTCGTCAAAATGTTCTACTCTAACGATATGAGCAATGTCAGTAAAATTGATTGGTTTGAAATTAAGCTCATCAGCAACTCTTGTGGCGTAAGCGTCAAAAATACTCTTTGGATTGGTACACATCTGGAACCAAGCTGCTTCAGTTATTCCAAACCATTGAGCTACTTTATCTCTTGTTGTGTTTGGGTCAGCAGGCTCTACATCCTCATGAGTGGCAAGTTTCAGCTCCCTACTTTTTCTCTGGCTTTCGATTTGTTCTAGTACTTCAACTACTGACCTCTCTGTGCCCAGAAGACCAAAACCTGCAAGATCGATCATTTCAGTATTGCTTGCTGCCTCTGGAGTTCTTGCTTCGATATGTTCGTCAAGCACTAATCTTTGGTCTTGAGTGCTTGGAAGTTTACAGCCTAGTCTTTGCAAAATATGCTTGGCACTCTGCCTGCGCCCAGTAGCAGGGTTTAGCAACCTAGTTGTTGCAGGAAGATCTTGTGGTAATAATATAGTTTTGCCATCCATCGAATAAGTATTAGCCTATTAACATAATAGCACAGTATCTCCCCCTGAGAATTAGGGGTTTTGACCCCTAGTTATAGTCAATATGGCTAGAAAGGATAGAGTCCATGTCTTCACCGTGGTGTCTTGGGCGGCCTCTAGAGTCATTAAATTCATTCATTCCAGGTGTAGTAAATAATTCAATATCGGCTGAAGCCGGGATACCTTGGGCTCTCAATTCTTCTGCTCTCTTAACGGTCATTTGTTCAATCTGCTCCATCGAAGTGATTCGAGCGTAAGGACCAAATAGTTCTTTGGCTATGCGTAGCATTTCGGGACTTAATTTTTTGAGCGATCGAGAGATATTTGAAACATTGACAATGACCTTGGTATGAGGACTAAGTTTTTCTACTAGTTCTTTGACTTTGGAGTACTGACCCATTTTGTCGTAATCTAGGAAGATCACATCAAAAAAAAGATTCTTGTCGAGCATTTTAAGCATTCCCTTTTTGAGTTCTGCAAGATTGCTTGAGTGGTATGTGCCTCCTCCATTGACGTGAGGGGTTGCGTAGTACTCTGAACAAAAACAATCAAGCATGCCTGAAAGTTTGAGGCTAGCCATTGCATCACCATAGGACATATAGAACCGTGATGGATAAATATCATGAACTGGCTCCCAGAAAAAATTACTAGCCATAGCTGCTTCATCACTTAAGCTCATATCACCAGCTCGTTGCCTGGTCTTGAATAAAATCTCATCGAGCCGCGGTGATTTGGTAGCAGCATCAAGTGCTTGACTAGTGTGCGTCGCTGTCTTGCCTCTAATTGCAAGATTATCAAAATTCAAAGTCTTGACTGCGCTAGTCTCATCAGCTTCAAGCTGCTCGAGGCGCTGCTTGCGGCTGTACTTATTGGTTGGGAAAAGATAGACCTCTGACTCATCCTCAAACTCAAATGCTAACCTTTCTGCAAGTTGTTTCTCGTTAGGATTCCAGGAGTTCTCTTCAATCACTATCTTAGTAAATGCTTTGCCTTCTTCTTTGGCTGCTCTAACCGTTTGAAGTACATTGATTAGTGAGTAGTCATTTAGTGAATCAAACTGAGTATTGCTGCCGTTAATAAATTCGTTGAAGACCGTTCTATAGACTCGGCGTCTAAATTGAGTATCCTTGGGACCAATGTATAAAATTCTTTGTGGGTAAGCTCCAATAGTTTTCTCGAGCTTGGAATCAATATCTTCAAGATCTTTTGCTCTAAGAATATCGTAACCACGATTGATAGTATCTGGCTCACGGTAAGTATAGCTATAGTTCATCGATTTTCTGTCATAGTGCATGACGAAAGTTTTGGGGCTGACTTGGCGCAATGGTCTTGCCAAACTAGTTGTACTGATGAGTTGTTCGGGCTCGGGGTTCTCGGTGATGACTAGATTGTATGGACTTGCATGCTTTGATTTGGTCGCGGCTTCTAGTTTAGCTTTGCATTCTGCTGGCGAACAAAAATCTATCTCCACTTCTTGAAACTGCTGGTTAGCTCTTAGCTTTGAGACGATCAAGTCTCTAAGGGCAGTAGAAACTTTGGCAGGTGGTAAATCTAAACCGTAAAGAAAAGCATGTCTTCTTTGTTCTTCAGTGATAGCTGGTTGTAGAGCTTGCTCACCTGCTTTGAGGGCAATCAAGACTTTGAGTTTGCCACTGATATAAGGGGCTTCTTGACCAACGGTCTTGGATTTTGCTGGACTTGGTTTGAAAAAATAATTTCTGCTTCTGAGCTTCGTACTAGCTTTGTCCTTACGGCTAGATCTAGCAGTTCTAGTAATTGAAGAAACTGACTTTGCTTTGCTTAAAGGGATTGCTTGCATTTGCTTCGCTAGACTGCTGTGCCCGTCAGTCTATGTAATTGCTCGCCAATGTCAGCTAGCTCTGCCAGTGGTCTAAACTTACCAGCTTGGTGTCTATGAACATCACTTTCAGTACCAACTAGAGCAACTGTCATTTCTCCCAAACTTGCGAAGTTGCGAACAATCTTAATGTCCATCGGTTTAGGTTTTGATTTCCTACCTTCAGTAAAACCTCCTGGCAAGAGTCCTTCACTTTTCGTAAGGTTGCCACCCATAGTGAAAGCTGGTCCACCACCAATGGCGCCGCTGTAACTTGGACCTTTATATCTAGATTCAGTATGTTCTTCGAGGTGGTCTAAGTAAATTATCGGTCTGATACGCAAAGTACCCTTGCTAGTTTTTTCACCGAGCTGAGCTACTTTCTCTCTTGCAGAACTAGACATATCAAAAACTATATCAGCATGAGTTGCTTCTGTTTTGATTTGATCACCCACTTGTCTTTCTTCATCAGCATTAGCCTCAACTGACTCTTTGAAACTAGCTAGATTAAGCACTTGTCTATTACCCTCAGCCGAATCTGGGGTCTTCATCAGTTGTTCAAACACCACTTGGTCCCCATTTCTACTTGATTGCTGAGCAATGATTGGCCGTCCACCGTCTATCTCAACAGCAAAAGCAAGATGCGGAGTGCCGCTAGTAATATGCTTGCTTAAATCGGCTTTTTGTACGGTCCGGTAGCTTTGATCTTCAAGAGCTTCTACGATTTGTGATGGTACAGCAATCTTAAAAGCTAAGCGTTCGCCATCACGAACAAAATAACTTGGATTCTCAATTTGGGTAACAGAATGCGTGCTAGGATCAAAAGCATCACCGACTGCTTCTTCAGCCATTAATTCATAAGGCAGTTCGCTTTCTCTTCTGGTGCTTCTATCTTTAAAGAAACCCATCCAATTCTCAGTAAGTCCATCCATGAAATTTCTAAAACCAGTAGTCTCAGAACCACTAAAGACTCTAAGTTCTACTAGAAACGGAGTTTGCTCTCCATTAATTTCAACAGAACTTTGTAAATAAGTTCTGCCGTCATGAACAAAGGCTTCATTGTAATCTTCTCTGTGCAAACCCTGGCCAGTCAGTCGGTATTGTTCTCTAAGCTTACCTAAGCGCAGCTGTTCAGGACTAGGGTCAGATGCCTTGGCCTGCGGCCCTCCATTGAGCTGTGCCAACAAATCATTGACACTAGTAGTTTTGGGTAGATTTAATTCAGGTAAACCTAACTGTGATAATTCAATACTTGATCCAACCATGCAGATAAAGATAACCCATTTGGTTCGGTGAAATCAAGTAAGCCGCTTAGGAAATTTGAGCAATCATTTTTGGCAGTAGGGTTTCTTCAGCAATATCAAGGATAAAGCCAAAAAATTCTCTAAAGAAGCTACGCCCCTGAGGACCTTTGCTGAATCTGGCGGCACAACCAGCACTATATTTCTCTGCTGTGGCTTTAGCTCCATAGCCAGTTTGCCTTGCCACAATTCGCTCTTTTACTGTTCTAACAAAATGCTGATTGACTTTGATGGCAAAATCTCCATGACTCGTTGGTTCTGACTTAACTGGAACTAATTCAAATAAATTAGCATTAGCTGTCTGTAATATAGGCTGAATAATTTCGGTGCTTGTTGTGCGCTCGATTGCGGAAATTTCTTTTAGGGTTGAAATAGAGTTCTCAAGAATCTTTCTATAGCTGCTAGCAGTAAGTTCTTGCATACTACCAAAAGCTTTTTTAAATACCCGAGGAACAAGAGTAATCATGTGTCTCATCATGCCTGTGGCAGTATTTACACCCATTTGTATAAATTCAGATTCTTGACCGATCCCGATGAAGTGCTTGTTACACTCAGTAAAAATTTGATGCAGCCCCCTGCAGCTTCCTTTCTGAAAAGCCTTATCGAGTGAATTTTTTATACTTGCTATTTTATCTGCTAAGCTATCACCTAAATCAACAGTTTGACCTGAAAGAATAGGATTTAGACATTTTTCTACCATCATGGAAGCTGCAGCTGCACGTTTGACTACTGCTTCACGAAAACCTAGACCTTTGTTTGGAGTAAAAGTACTGACCTTCGGAGGCTTGCAATTGGAGAAAAGTCCAAAGTCTATGTGCTGAGCATCTGGACTTAAGTCTTCTCTAGCTTTAAGTACTTCTACTGGTTTGCCTCAAGTCTTTTGGAGAGCTATTTGGTATAATATCTTGAGTGATTGCCGGTTGAATTGGCCTATCATTTGAAGAGGATATAGATTTAAGTGTTAATTTTGTGGGCAAAGAATTTTTTAATTCAAGAAATCCCAATTTAACTTTAGCTGTAAAAAAATTAGTTTTTCGAATGAATAGATTGGCAGATGCCACTATAGATTTTTCTGAGGAAGAGAGACAAAGTTTTTTACTTTCTGTTTTTTACAAATTAGAGGATAGATTACTTGAAAGGCAGATT
>JAPPOW010000144.1 GCA_028817775.1 Candidatus Melainabacteria bacterium
ACTGAACACAAGATGCCACCAGATTACAAAGGTAAAGTACCGGAAGAAGCTCAGTAGATAATGCACCACTACCACCTCCGAGAAGAGCAAATTCGTGAGTCAAAAAAATTAGTCAAAGATGATCCACGTATCCATGAACCAGTAATGGGTGATTTCTATCCTGAAGTTCTTAATAATGACGATGTGATTTTAATATTGCAAGCACAAGATATTGGTCACGTGACTAGAAGCGGTGCTGTTAAAACAGAACTTATGAACCTCTCAGGTCTCAATTTAACCCAAGTCAGTTTTCTTGAGATGAATAACTTTGAGCGCAGTGACTTACGTTACACTAACTTCGAAGGCATCTCTCAAGACCGCATAAGCTTCCGTGGTGCTTCTGCTGAATATGCCCAGTTTGTCGATGCTGATATCCCGCTAACCAACTTTACGAGAACTAGATTGGACAGTGCTAATTTATATAACGCCAATGCCCCTGAATCAAAATTTACCGGAGCCATTGCGCCAAGAGCCTTGTTTGCACTAGCTAATCTTGAAGACAGTAAATTTGATGAAGGTTTATTTAAGCTTGCTGAATTCAATGAAGCAAACCTTGCAGGCTCATCAGCAAAGTACACAAGTTTTGAAGGTGCCAGCTTTCGTAACGCTAATCTTCAAGACCTTGACTTCAAAGGAGCAAACCTTAGAGGTGCTAATTTTGTTGAAGCTAATTTACGTGGAGTTAACTTCAAGAACGCATCTTTAGAAGGAGCTAACTTTGAGGGGGCAGATATCGCTGGAGCTAATTTCTCAGGCACAGATCTAAACCAAGCAAATTTCTTCAAAGTTAGAAATGCTGAATTAAAACAATTCAAATCAAGCAAGACAAGGATTGGCATCAATAATATTCCTGATTACGTTTATACCAAACAAAGAAGCTTCAAGACTAGATTTAAGGCTCCGAGTACACCGTATTAAGCAGACGGTCGCGATGCTTAATCAACTAATTTCATGCAAGGCAAACCCACGAACAGAAACAAAGTTCATACTCTGGCTTGGGCTATAGAGAAAATCAAAACATCGCAACTGCTGCGCAATCTCTAGGATTATACGAAAAGCATTATTAATTACTGCCAAACGAAAATCAACTAATAAATCATAACTTGCTTCGTTAGGAATTAGCAGTTTGAGGAAATTACGCCGTGCCTCAATATCCATTGGTTCTAAATTTTCAACAATCTCAACAAGAGAGTTACGATTCATATTGGGGATTTCATGCAAAATCGCAGCAGAAGTACCAATCAAAGCTAGTGGCTTGTCTTGTGAGTAATTATGAGCAAGATAGTTAGGCAATTGGATCTTGGATAGATCAGCATGAGAACCAATTGGGAATGATTTCTGTTGGACTATATCACCAGCAGCTATCTCTATCAATTGATGACTAGCACCACCTGTATCTAGCAGCAGAAAGTCTTGATAATCATCTTTAAGCTCTTCATAGACCGCCATTGCAGCATATAGACATTCTTGCTCTTCAGAGAAGACCTTGATATCCTCAAAACCAAAGTCTTCAAGTTGCCTGATAAACTTCTCTCCACTGCCTCGTGGATCCTTCATCGCTTCTCTAACTGCAGCAGTTGCAAAGACCAAAACTTCAGAGGGTTTGATTTCATGCTCTGCAAGCATTGGTAAAATCTGTTCGCGCATACTAGCCAAGGCAATTTTTACAGACTCAGAAGCCAGTCGACTCTTATGCAAATTTTTACCCAAAGAACTCTGAAAACGTAAACTAAAACTTCCTTCCCGATGAAGCTTATAACTACCACTACCAATCTCAAGTACTGTATAAGTCATCACAAATACGCTGCAGTGTGAGATGCTCTCACTACCGCAAGCTCCTCCGGGCTACCCTGAGCAATCAGCTCTCCGCCTCCTTCTCCACCCTCAGGACCAAGATCAATAATATGATCAGAATGCTTAATCACATCTAGGTTATGCTCTATCACCAGCACAGTATTACCAGAATCCACCAAACGATTCAATACATTCAAGAGATGCTGCACATCATACCAATGCAAACCAGTAGTCGGTTCATCTAATAAATACATTGTCTTACCAGTTGGACGTTTGGACAACTCAGAAGCTAACTTAATCCGCTGTGCTTCCCCACCAGAAAGAGTAGTTGCCGCCTGTCCAAGACGGACATAATCCAAACCTACATCATGTAAAGCTTGTAATTTTTTCTTGGCTTGCGGGATTGAATCGAAAAATTCAAGTGCTTCTTCCACTGTCATTTCCAAGACATCATAAATCGATTTACCTTTGAATTTAACTTCAAGAGTCTCCTGGTTATACCGGCATCCTTTACAAATAGCACACGGGACAGAGACCGATACAAGGAAGTTCATTTCAATGTCAACCAAACCAGCTCCACCACAAGCTTCGCAACGGCCACCCTTGACATTAAAACTAAAACGACCCGGTTTATAGCCGCGAGCCTTGGCTTCAACAGTCTGAGAAAAAACTTGGCGAATTGGATCGAAGACTCCTACATAAGTAGCTGGATTAGAGCGAGGAGTACGTCCAATTGGACTTTGATCAATAACTATCACTTTGTCTAGCTCTTCGTAACCAGCAATTGATTTAAGTTCACGTGGCATCGGCACTTTGTAACCCAACTGATGCATCAAAGCGGGTCTGAGTAAATCATTAATCAAAGAACTTTTACCAGATCCGCTTACTCCAGTAACAGCAATAAATTTGCCAAGAGGTAAATCAATCGAAATATCCTTGAGATTATTCTTAGTCGCCCCTTCAAGACTCAAGAACTTGCCATTACCTTGACGTCTTTGTGCTGGAACGGCAATCTTGCGTCTACCAGAGAGATAGTCACCAGTAATAGAGCGAGTTTCAGCAGAGATATCATCAACGCTACCACAAGCTACCACTTCACCACCATGAGTGCCAGCTTTGGGACCAATATCAACTACATAGTCAGCACTAGCTATTGTTTCCTCATCATGTTCAACAACCAGCACAGTATTACCAAGCTCACGTAAATGATTTAAAGTAGCAAGCAAACGTGCATTGTCCCGCTGGTGCAGACCAATACTTGGCTCATCAAGCACATAAAGTACCCCAGTTAAGCTTGAGCCAATTTGTGAAGCCAAACGGATACGCTGGAACTCACCACCAGAAAGCGTTTTGGCTGAGCGTGATAAAGTTAAATAGCCAAGTCCAACGTCTACCAAGAACTTAAGCCTTGAACGAATCTCTATCAAAAGTTGATGGGCTATCTGTTGTTGATGAGGGTTGAGAAAGAGTTCAAGTTTCGAGAAAAAATCATCAGCCTTAGTCACCGAAAGCTTGGTGATATCAGCGATACCCTGCCCTGCAATTTTGACTGACATTGAAGCAGGTTTGAGCCTAGCGCCATCACATTTAGGGCATTGAGTCTCAACCATGTATTGTTCCAGCTCAGCTTTCCAGCTCTCAGAGCTTGACTCATCATAACGGCGCTGCAACTGATTCACTACACCCTCATAATAAATATTGTAATTACCATAGCCAAGGTTTGGATATTTCTTAGTATCAATCTTGACTCGTTTATCATCATAACCATAGAAAATTACTTCCTGAACATCTTCAGGTAAATCTTCAAAGGGTGTGTTCATAGAAAGCTTGAACATTGTCATCAAACCATCCAACAAGGCTTTGTAAAATGGATTATTGGTTTTAGCCCAAGGTTTGATTGCACCTTCAGCTAGACTTAGAGCTGGCACGGGCACCAATAAATCTTCTGAGAGTTCCTGCTCCATCCCCAAACCATCACATGCCTTACAAGCTCCATGGGGACTATTAAAACTAAAATTCTTAGGGTCAAGCTCGGCAAAACTACCATGGCCATTGGGACAAGCCATCAGTTCTGAGAACAAATGATCTTTCTCGCTACTTAAGTCATGAACCACAACCACTCCCTCACCACGATTTAGAGCAAGAGAGAGACTATCAGCGATACGACTACGAGCCGAGGCCTTGATCACCACCCTATCAACAACAAGATCAATATCATGCTTCTTAGTTTTGGCAATCTTGATTTCTTCTTCAAGCGTATAAATAGTGCCATCAACCCTAACACGAGCAAAACCATCTGATTTAAGCGCAGAGAATAAATTTTGATGCTCACCTTTTTTGCCACGGGCCAGTGGTGCCAGAATCATTGCCTTACTGCCTTCATCAAGCTCCATCACTTGATCGATAATTTGATCGATAGTTTGTGCTTCTACTTTGGCGTCACATTCGGGACAGTGCTGAGTACCAATCCTTGCAAAAAGTAAACGCAAATGATCATAGATCTCAGTCACAGTACCAACTGTAGAACGAGGGTTATACGAAGATTGTTTTTGGTCAATTGAAATCGCTGGGCTTAAGCCCTTGATTTCTTCAACATCTGGTTTGTCAAGCTGCCCCAGAAATTGACGCGCGTAAGCGGAGAGTGATTCAACATAGCGGCGTTGTCCCTCTGCAAAGATAGTGTCAAAGGCAAGCGAACTTTTGCCAGAGCCACTGACACCAGTAATCACTACCAACTGATTTTTAGGGATAGTGACATCAATATCCTTAAGGTTGTGCTGTTTTGCACCACGAACTTCAATACAGTCATCTAACTTAGTTGCTTTAAGTAGTTTTGGACTCACTCTATTAGATTATCATGTTCAGTTAGTTAGAATGATCAGATCAGATTAGCATAAGCTATTGACTAGTTCTATTTTTTTCGGCAGTATCTGCGTACTTAGAAAATCTATCCGTTAAGGTGTGCAATTCAAGCACGACCTTACCACCAGTACTTTGATATTGAGTCTCCCAATTAATTAAGAAATCTATGCAAGAGTGATCAATATACTGACACTTATCAAAGAAGATATAAACTTTTTTCTGGGCTTCAAGTCCTTCTAAAGTATCAGCAATCTGCGGTAAAGTAACAAAATTAGCTGCACCTTCCATATCAACTTCAATCACATCAGTGCCTTCAATCGCTTGAGTCTGAATCTCCAGGTGATTGATTTGATGAAGCAAACGCAAGAACGAAACAAGTAAACCAATAATGATCCCCTCAAGTAAATTGGTGGCAAGAATAGCAATCAC
>JAPPOW010000086.1 GCA_028817775.1 Candidatus Melainabacteria bacterium
GAAGTGACTAATGCAGAAATGGATGGGGCTATGGATTTGGCTCAGCGATTAGAGTAATTAGCCTTAAATATTTTTAAGTCAAAATATCAACTTGCTAAGCTATGTATTAGTTGTGAGTGATTTTGCCATTAAAGTTGTAGATATGCCACTGAGTCAGAATAAAGGCCTGGTTGAGGAAGCTGGATGGGGCCGCAAGACTGAAGGTTTAGCAGTAGAGGTGCCTTTGGTTGCTGGTACTGATGAACATGACGCTAGTTTAGTAGCTGATGCAAATCTAGACCAGTTGCTTGAGCATGACCAAGGTTTGTTCGGTCAGAGTGTAACCAGGTATCTAGCGAATTTATTTTTGACTCAACAAGAGATTGTTAAACATCAGCAAAATCCTCAGGGTGACTTGACTGAATTAATTGGTGGTGAATGGGGAGCAAGAGTAGTTTTACCTTTGCAGGTTCACAATACTACTAGTGTTGAGGGTTTTGATGGTGATTTACATCAAGCAATTGTTAAGGGACCTAATAAAGAATATATTCAAGCTCGATTTCAGGCTGAGGGCTTCGATGGTGTAGAGGACTATAGTGCTCAGGTTGCTCAAGTTTATGATTTTATTTCTCGTAATAGTGAAGGTCTTAGACTTTCTGATAATCCTGAAAAAAGAGCAGAAGTGATTGCTTTACTTTACAAAGAATTGGAAGCTCCAAAGGAGCTTGGCAATGTTAATACTAACCTGATGTTCGCAACTATTTTTAATCAAATGGTTAGATTGGATCAAGATAGGATTGCTATTGATGAAACAGGAGTTGATCCAGTAGCTCACGATTCTGCATTGCTTGAACTTAGGGATCTTGGCATTGAATTGGAGTCGCATGACCCAAGTTTCATTTTTGCAAGAGCTAGTTCAGGGGCGACAGTTAAATTTACTAAATTAGGTATAGTAGTCAAGAGCCCAGGTATGGATATTGCAGGAGATCTTGATCAGAATGCAAGTCCTAAAAAGTGGGATTTTGAGAGAGATGGTGATTCAGTTGTGATTCACACAGCTCGTGCAGCAATGCAGAAAAAATTAGAGCTTGGTATTGATAGATTAGAGCAAGCTTTCAATGTGAGTAGTGGCATCTCAGTAATTAATGGTATAGAAATTCAGGAAGACAAAGGAGATATTAGTCTTGAGGACAGAGTAGTTAAGCCTGACTTGTTGACAAAAGCAGATTACGAATCTTTAGTCACAACTGCTATGGTTTATGACAAGCTTGGTTTGGAGAACACAGATTGGTCAGCGAGTAACTTTATTGACGGTCCTGAAGGTTTGACTTTGGTTGATTTTGGTACTGTAAGTAACATAGATCCTGATGAAAGCATTGATGACAGGATTGAAAGGGTAAAAAATATTGCTGGATCTTTTAAGAAAGTAGACGGTGAGATTGGACAGCGTATCGAAGCTTTGCATCGTGAAGTAACAGAAGATCCTGCACTGATGGATACTTTAAATCAGCGTGCTCAAGCAATGTTTGAGAGGCTTAGTTAACTTTAGCCCCAGAGCCATCAACCTGCCAAGTGCCACCTGAGTAAATTAATTTCTCAAGCTCACCAGCACCCTTTCTTTCGACGGCTGCTTCTTCTTGTTGGACCACTAGAGAGTCATAGCTTGGTTTGTTGACTGCTCTGATTACACCCATAGCAGTTGGTTTAGAAGGGTCTTCGATACCGAGGTGACCAATTAGATAAGCAAGAGTTGCATCTTCCTCACTTGGGTCATGAACTATAAATTTAGAGTGATCACCATTATTTCCTTCGACAGCCAAGTGTGGATGGCTACCACTCTGTAAGGTGATCCCTTTGGTTTCTTTGTCAAAGAGCAGTGGCTCACCAGCTTCGATAAATAAATTCTCAACTTCTTTAGTGTCTTTGTTTAAGTACTTAGCAAAGGCACCATCATTGAAAATATTACAATTCTGCATAATCTCTACAAATGCAGCACCTTTGTGGGCAGCAGCAGCTTTGAGAGTTGCTTGCAAGTGTTTAGGGTTATGAGCCGCAGTTCTCGCTACAAAAGTAGCGCCTGAAGCAATTGCAAAACTGATTGGATTGATTGGTCTATCAAGAGAACCCATAAGTGAAGTCTTGGTTACCTTACCCTGTTCAGAGGTTGGTGAATATTGACCTTTGGTTAGACCATAGATTCTATTGTTAAATAGTAAGATCTTGAGATCCATATTCCGGCGGATGGCGTGCATAGTATGGTTACCACCAATACTCAAACCATCACCATCACCAGTCACTACCCAAACAGACAAATCAGGGTTAGCAATCTTAAGTCCAGAAGCTACTGTCAGCGCACGTCCGTGAATAGTATGGAAACCATAGGTATCCATATAGTACGGGAAGCGGCTTGAGCAGCCAATACCAGAGATGAAAGCAAACTGTTCTTTGGGGATGCCTAGAGTCGGCAGTACTGTCTGCACTGAAGAGAGAATAGAGTAGTCGCCGCAACCAGGGCACCACTTAACATCGCCCTCGGCGACAAAATCTTTTTTAGTTAAAGTACTAGGATCTGTTTGTGCTATTGCCATTATCTTTTACCCTCAATAATTTCCTCTGCGATTCTAACCAAGTCTGTTTGACTAAATGGTTTAGTGTTCATTTGATTAACAGCCTTGATATCAATCAGGAATTTTGCTCTAAGAATCATGTTGAGCTGACCACAATTTAGTTCAGGCAACATCACGTTCTTATAGTTGCGCAGAATTGATTCTAGATCGTTTGGTAGTGGGTTGATATGTCTCAAGTGAACTTGACCAACTTTGTAACCACGATTCAATAATTCTTCAACTGCTGAACGGTTAGGACCATAAGTGCTACCCCAACCAAGGACTAATAAATCACCCTTGGTCTCACCATAAACTTCTGTTGCTGGTAAGTGCTTAGCAATATTGGCTACCTTCTGGGCGCGGATTCGAGTCATCTCCTCGTGTGCTTCAGCACTGAGGTTAACCTTACCGTCACCATTATTTTTCTCAAGTCCACCAAGCGTATGCTCACAACCAGGAGTGCCAGGAACTGCCCATGGTCTAGCCAAATCTTCATTACGACCATAAGGCTGAAAACTATCAGGGTCAGTACAATCTTGAGTTGTGATTTGCTTGAGACTAGCCATTTCTGGTAGTAACCATGGCTCTGAACCAATTGCAATTTGAGTCTCACTCAGTAAACAAACTGGCACCATATGCTCTAATGCAATACGGCAAGCTTCCATTGCAGCATCAAAACAATCTGATGGTGATTGTGCCGCAACTACTGGCATTGGGCTCTCACCATTGCGGCCGTAAAGTATCTGTAATAAATCTGTCTGCTCAGTTTTGGTTGGCAAACCAGTACTTGGTCCACCACGCATCACATCAACAATGACTAATGGTAATTCAGTCATCACTGCAAGGTTCATAAATTCAGACTTGAGTGCGATACCAGGACCTGAAGTGGTAGTGATTGCTAGATTTCCAGCAAAGCTTGCTCCCACTGCTGAACCGATACCAGCTATCTCATCTTCTGCTTGAAATGTTCTCACTCCAAAGTGTTTGTACTTGGCAAGTTCTTGTAGAATTTCAGTTGCTGGAGTGATTGGGTAAGAACCCAGGAATAGTTTTTTCTCAGCAAGTTGACTTGCAGCCACCAAACCAAGTGAAAGAGCCTCGTTACCAGTAATATTGCGATAAGTACCTGGTTTGATTTCAGCCTTGGGAATCTCGTAGGTTGCTTGAATCATCTCACAAGTATCACCAAAGTGATAACCAGCTTTGATGACATCGATATTGGCTTGCAAGATATCAGGCTTCTTACCAAACTTAGACTCCAGCCACTCAATTGTTGGTTCCAGTGGACGGTTGTAGATAAAGTACATCAAGCCAAGCGCGAACATATTCTTGCAACGCTCCTTAAACTTCGCCATAATAGGTGAGTCCTTGAGAGCTTCAAGTGTCATCTTGGTGATTGGTACTTCGTAAACTCGATACTTAGATCTGTAAGTTTCCAGAATATCTTCTTCAGGGTTATAACCAGCCTTGGTCAGATTGCTGTCACCAAAACTATCTTCATTGATTATGAGGATGCCGTTTTGTTTGAGATCCTCGATATTGGTCTTGAGAGCAGCAGGATTCATTGCTACCAAAACATCAAGTTCATCACCTGCAGTGAAAATGTCAGAAGAAGCAAAGCGAACCTGGAAACCTGAGACTCCAGCCAAAGTTCCCTGTGGCGCACGGATTTCTGCCGGGAAATTTGGGTAGGTGGCAATGTCATTACCAAGCAATGCACTGGTGGTTGTGAACTGGGTACCAGTTAATTGCATCCCATCACCACTATCCCCGCAGAAGCGGATTGTGACTGAACTAAGTTTTTCTTTTGTGGCTGCCATAGCTTTACTCAATTATATAGTTTGATTATTCCCAAAAAGCTTAGGGCTATGTGAATAATCAACCTTGTTTCAGATAAGAGTTTTTGGATTCCCTGGGAATCCAATTTCTGATGCGCTAATATTAGTGCTCATGGCAATTTTAGTTACAGGTTGTTTTGGATATATAGGAGCGATTTGTTCAAAGTTATTACTTGAGCAGGGCTATGAGGTTGTTGGTATAGATAATCTCTCGCGTTCGCGGCAGCGGGCTGAGCTTGAAGGTATGACCTTCTATCAATCTTGTATTCAAGATGATGTGATTGAGGAGATTGTTACTAAGCACGAAATTGATACGGTGATGCATTTTGCGGCCTTCATTGAGGTAGCTGAGTCTGTTGAGAAACCAGAACTTTATTATGAGAATAACTATCTTAAGACCAAAAGCTTTATTGATAAATTAGCAGAGCTTGGAGTTAAGCAATTTGTTTTCTCAAGCACTGCTGCTGTTTATGGTATGCCAGCGGGCAATGAACCGCTGCGTGAAGATAGACCACTTGAGCCAATTAATCCATACGGCGAGAATAAACTTGCTGTCGAAAAATATTTACAAGAAAAATCTAGTAGATCTGATTTTAAATATATTGCTTTGCGTTACTTTAATGTGGCTGGTGCCTATGGCGAGCTTGGTGAGGAGCATGATCCAGAGACTCATTTGATTCCAATA
>JAPPOW010000190.1 GCA_028817775.1 Candidatus Melainabacteria bacterium
GTAATGAATAGCGCTAGAGATTTTACTAATAAAGAAATCTTGCCGCTAATTGATGATGCATTTTTGGAAGCAGAATTTCCGGCTGAAATTATTCCTAAATTAGGAGAGATGGGTTTCTTGGGAGCACCGCTTCATGGACATGGTTGTCCAGGGCTTGGCTATGTAGCTTATGGCTTAATTAATATGATGCTTGAAGCTGGAGATTCAGCGATGCGTTCTTTTAATTCGGTGCAAACTTCATTGGTGATGCTACCGATTTCACAATTTGGAACTGAAGCCCAAAAAGAACTTTGGTTGCCTAAACTTGCTTCTGGTGAAGCTATTGGATGCTTCGGCTTGACTGAGCCAGATCATGGTTCTAATCCTGGTGATATGGAAACTCGTGCAGAACAAGTTGCTGATGGTTTCAAGCTCAATGGCGCTAAGATGTGGATCACCAATGGTTCAATCGCTGATATAGCAGTAGTTTGGGCTAAGCTTGATGGTCGTGTGCGCGGCTTCTTGGTAGAGAAAGACCGTGATGGTTTTAGTACAAAGTTGATGACACGTAAACATTCACTGCGAGCTTCTATAACTAGTGAATTGATTTTTGATGATTGTATTATTCCGGAAGAAAATTTATTGCCAGAAACTGATGGTCTCAAGTCACCATTTACTTGTTTAAATTCTGCCCGCCTAGGAATTGCCTGGGGTTCAATTGGAGCAGCGATGGCTTGCTATCAAACAGCATTGGATTATTCATTGACGCGGGTACAGTTCAATGATCAACCGATTGCTTCGCATCAATTAATTCAACAGAGCTTAGCTGATATGGTTTCTGAAATTACCAAGGCTCAATTCTTGACTTTGCATATCACTCGTCTTAAAGAACAAGGCAAAATGAAACCAGAACATATTTCAATGCTGAAACGTAATAATGTGCGCATGGCACTTGATATTGCCCGTAAGAGTCGAGATATTCTGGGTGCCAATGGTATCTCTGCAGAGTATCCAGTGATGAGACATATGTGTAATCTTGAGTCAGTACTCACTTATGAAGGTACTGAGAATATTCATACTTTGATTATTGGTAAGGCTATTACAGGCATTGCTGCATTCTAATTTGGTATCAAGTAGAATCTGTTTGGAAAGCTCAAGAACAAGGCTTGCGAGAGTCCTGAAAGGACGTCCCGAAGTTGGCTGTAGCCAATGAGGGCGAGCATAACGCAGTTATTGGGCTTTCCAGACTGATTCTAAAAAATAGGGGTGTCTTGCTCCCAAGCCACCCCGTAATGAGACATATGTTAAAAAACTGATTTCCCTTCGAAAGAATGAAGAATTTTAAACTCTATTCCTGGCACACACTCACTCTGGCACCGATTTGTTATTCCTCCGAAAATGAAAGTTGGCTAATTAAACACGCCTCACCCCCCTCAACTCATGCTTCTTATTTTGTATTTATCCCCTAAATAGGCTAGAAATAACACTGAAACTACCTATTTTTATTAAAAACCGTTAATTTATAGCCAAATCTTTCTTAATTAGCGCCATCATTGATTTATTTGCTTCTCTTTTGCCATTTGCTCTGAAATCTTGGCTGATAATCTCTAATTTATCTAGGCTCTCATTTCTTTCTATTAGATAGTGCTTTAGCATGGCAACTAGGCTTGAATCAATAATTAGCGTGCTTGCTTGATCAGATTTTAGTATCGCTTCTAGATAGTTGATAGCTCTATGCAGCCCATCCTCTGAACTAATCAATAAATAATCTGGCAGATCTATTGCTGAGTAGAGAATTTCTTCACTTGAGACTTTGATTTCAGCTAATGAGAAACCAGTAGAGATAGTTACCGGGTTGTCATTTTTCTGTACAATATTTAAACCAGTTTCTACGGCTTGCTGAGCAAAGTTCCGAGCAGCATACTGCACTCCTTCACCAGCAGTGCCTGCTACTACTATTGAAATAGGCTGCTGCAGTTTAATTTCTTGTTTAACTTCAAGCTTGGTTCCGGTTCCGCCTTGAGATCCTGACGAAGCCTGCGGCTTCTCAGGATGACATTCCTTATAGATTTTGCCAAAATTTACTCTGTCCTTACGATGCACTATTTCACCTAGTTCTCCAGAGTCCATTTTATTGAGAATCTCTTCAACGTCCTTCTTGCTCATTGGGTTCCATTTGACAGCATAAGCTGTGCATAGTTCTATCACTTCTACTAAAGCAAAACCCGGATATTTGATTGCAGCTAGAATTGCATCATCTAAATCTTGGTCAGTGGCTAGCTTGCGGCTGATATATGGTGCGTGAGCAGCTTCAAGTACTTTGGCTATCTGTAATGCTGGAGTCAGATTACCACCCATAGTAGTTGCGGTTCTAAAATCTTCTGGGGTGAGTCCAGAGTTTTGTCCCCCAGTCATACCGTAAACAAAGTTGTTGTGCAAGATTACAGTGAGATCACAATTGATCTTAGCCGCTTCAATGATGTGTAGCAGTCCAATAGTTGCACCACCATCACCAATCATAATTATGTGCTTAGCATCATTGTCAAATAAAATCTGATCAGCCAATTGCATACCAGTGGCAACAGCAGTGCTGCGTCCATGAGTTGTATGAATGGTATTAGTCAAAAATAATTTATCAACTAAACCAGTACAGCCAATATCAGTAATTAAATTTATCTTGCTAGGCTTCTCGCCAAGTTTCTCCAGTGCTTGCCCTAATGATTTATTGATCCATGTATGACCGCAGCCACTACAGTAAGGGAAGTCTAGTGAATCCACCATGTATTTAGCCATGGTAAGCCTCCATAATTTGATTTGGACTAATCAAGTCAGCTAGTGAATTAACTTTGATAATTTCTTTGCCGGCTAAATAAGGAGCTAAATAGTCAGCATATTGTCCTTGTAGATTAACTTCTGGGATTATGACTCTAGAGCAGCCAACTGTAGCTTCTTCAATTGCTTTAACAGAAATTGGAAAGATGGTAAACAAACTGAGGTGATTTATTTTTTTCTTCTCTGCCCTTAGCTTTACAACTGCTTCTCTTGCACTTAAATCAGAAGCTAAAAAACTAATAATTGCAGTATCAGCACCATCATCAAGATTCAAACGGAAACTATTATAGTCATCCAAGTTATCCTGAATCTTTGCAGCCAGGTGTTCAATTACTTGGTAAGCTTCTTTTGATTTTTTGACTAGCCGTCCTGATTTGTCATGAGTTGATGCTGTTGCTACTACTCTATGCTCACTACCCAAACCAGTAGCTAAAAATTTTGGCACTTCTTCAAGCTGATCAAAGTCATAAGTCTTATAAGGACTAGTATCATCAAGGTTACGGCTTGGTCTATTGATAAACTTGACTTGAGATTTAACCTGTTCCATAAACCTTAAATTGATATTAGTTGAGGACATCAGTATATCCTTCTCTGTCAGCAGGATTACTGGAGTACGATATCTTTCAGCGCAATTAATGGCATCAACAGTTGTTTGGTAGCAATTGAAAATTGAATTTGGAGCAAAGACTGGAATCTCAAAACCACCTGAGATTAAATTACGAATGAAACTAATATCACCTTGTGCTGATTGAGTTGCAGCACCAGTACTGGGTCCTAATCTTTGCCCGCAGACTATCACTAATGGGGTTTCGGTAGCAAAAGCATAACCAATATTTTCAATCATAAGTGCAATACCAGGAGCAGAACTTGCAGTCATAGCTTTGGCGCCACGCATACTTGCTCCGATACACATGGAGATTGCTGAAATCTCATCACTCGCTCCAATGGCTAGTTTGCCAGCTGCTTGTAATTTGGTGAGCATAGCAGTATAAACACTGGATGCTGGCGTGATAGGGTAACCAGCAAAGAAATTTACGCCAGAGTCTATCGCTGCTCTAGAAATCAACTCAGCGCCGGTAACAATTTCTTGTTCTGCATCAGTGACCATTAATTTAACTCGATTAATAGCTTGCCCTGAGAAACATTGAGACCCTTTTTGAAGCCTGGGTCTTCATCAAGTGCTTCTAAACCTTTGTCAGCTAATCTGATTAGATATGGCATGGTTGAATTGCAAAGCGCATGGGTACTAGTGTTTGGTACTGCACCAGGCATATTAGCAACTCCATAATGGAGCACATCATCTTTAACAATAATTGGCTTCTCGTGACTAGTTACTTCACTTGTTTCAATACAGCCACCTTGGTCTACCGCCACATCAACAATCACTGAGCCGTAGCGCATCTTACGTACCATGTCTTGTGTGACCAGCATTGGTGCTTTTTTGCCACTGATTAATGCTGCACCAATAACTAAATCTGAACGCAGCACTGACTCTTCAATTGCAGCTGAGGTACTATAGATAGTAGTAACTCTACTACCAAACATCTCATCAATTCTGCCAAGTGCATGGATGTTTTTGTCGAAGACATGGACGTATGCGCCCATACCAACAGCAATCTTAAGTGCTGCCTGACCAACAATGCCTGCTCCCAAAATGCTAACAGTTGCCTGTGGTACTCCAGAAGCTCCGCCCAATAAAATCCCTCTACCTGGATGTCCGCCTAGTGAAGATTCACCACGCTCTAAAAATCTAGCGCCAAGTTGTACTGCCATGCGTCCAGCAATCTCAGACATCGGTTGCAAGAGTGGCAAGCGACCCATTTGATCTTCAATAGTTTCGTAAGCAATACAATGCGCGCCACTGGTTTCTAAACCTTTAACCAAGTCAGGATCTGCAGCCAAGTGTAAGTAAGTGAACAAAATCTGTCCCTCTCGAAGCAGCTTGATCTCATCTTCCAGTGGTTGTTTGACCTTGGTGATGATATCAGCTTCAGCAAAGACTTCTTCAGCAGTTTTAATGATCTTAGCGCCGTTTTGGATATAGTCAGCGTCATGGAAGCTACTACCGATTCCAGCAGAACTTTCAACTAGCACCTCATGACCAAGTTCAGTTAGTGTCCTGACCCAAGCCGGAGTGATTGAGACTCTACTCTCGTTTGTTAGTATTTCCTTTGGTACACCTATTTTCATGGCACTAATGCTACTTTAACATTTTACCCAAATTTCTTATAGGTAAGTATCCCCTAACAGCACGTAAGTATAATTAGTGTGTGGAAAAGCCTTTA
>JAPPOW010000051.1 GCA_028817775.1 Candidatus Melainabacteria bacterium
GTATATAGTTGTGTAAAGTTTTGAGGCTATCAACTTTCTTACTCAGTATTTTGCTTGCTTCTGCCATTGCAATAATGCTGACTATATTTTCAGTTCCAGAGCGTAGACCAAATTCTTGTCCACCTCCAATAATCAATCCTTGTTCGGGTTGAAATTGCTTCTTTATATAAAGTAGCCCACAACCTTTAGGTCCATGAATTTTGTGAGCAGAGGCGGAGAGCAGGTCGAGTGACAGTTCTTTAACATCGATTGGATACTTGGCAAAACTTTGTACGCAATCACTATGCCAAATTACATTATGATATTTTTGTTTAAGCTCTGAGATGGCTTCAAGATCTTGTAAAGTACCAATTTCGTTATTGGCATGCATAATTGAAAGCAATATTCTTTGTTCATAATTTTCCTCGAGTAATTCTTCAAGTTGCTCAAGATTGATATAGCCTTGCTCATCTAAATCAAGCCAGCTGATTGCTTTAGATGAAGCTTTGGCTGCTTCAATGACACTGCTGTGTTCAGCTGGACTAGTAATTATTAGATCATAGTTTAGTTTTGCAAAAACAAAACTATTAGCTTCCGTAGCGCCGCTAGTGAAAATTATTTCTTCTGAATTTGCGTTAAGAACTGAGGCAATCGTTTGACGTGCTTGGTTGAGTGCTTGGCGTGCTGCTCTACCATGAGAATGCAGACTACTTGGGTTACCAAAGAGACTCAGGTTGAGCTCATCAATCAAGCTCAAAATTTCTGGTGTCATGGCTGTGGTTGCAGCATTGTCGAAATAAATTGACATTGGGTTTATTTTAGCAACTTATCATAGGTATATGGTCGTTCCACTCCCTGCCAATGGAGCTATCGCTCCTGCTACGGACTTCGTCCTGCTCATTCCTTTACAACTGAATCGTAATACTTAGAACATAAGTCGATATATTTTTTCTTCTCCAAATAGTTACCAGGGTAGAAACTGCGTTTAATACCGTACATGATCAACTTTTTGATAGTTTTCTGGCTTAAGTCAAAAGTTTTGGCTGCAAGCATCAATTCCTTTGTGACAGTGGTATTGGAGACAAGGGTGTTGTCAGTGCAAATAGCAACGCTAAGTCCTGCTTCAAGCATTTTAGGCAAGCTATGATTTGCTGGATCATTTTTCAATTCAGGCAAAGTTTGTAGATTACTAGTCAGGCAGACTTCAAGAGTGATACGACGTTCAGCAATATATTGCACTAGGTTCTCGACATATTGTTTTGCTTTGCCTGGATCTTTAGTGTTGATCATTTCGGCATTGAATAAATGAAACCCGTGTCCAATACGATCAGCATAAAGATTGGTAATCGCTTGAAAGATGCTACTTGGTCCGTAAGCTTCGCCAGCATGCACAGTTTTGTAAAGAAAGTGTTTGTGTGCATAGGTGTAAGCGTCTTCATGATCAATTGCCGGGAAGCCATCCTCAGGTCCGGCTAGATCGATTGCCATAATTGGTAAGTTATGCTTCTCCTTGGTTAGTACTGCAGATTGAATGGTAGAGAGCGATTGCTCTGGGTCCCACATGCGCATAGCACAGATGATATGAGAGTATACAAAGTTGGGATGAATAGCTGAATTATCATCTGCCAAACTTTGATTCTCTTTTTCTATGAGAATATTGATTTCTTGTTCGGCTCTTTTGAGCCCTTTGTCGATAGCAACAATGATTTCATGACTTTTGAGCTTGTCACCCTTGAGTAATTCTGGCGAATAGCGAGGTTCTATATATATGACTCCATCATGGTAGGAATCCCAAGCAAATTCATATGCAACTCTTTCAAGTGCTTGCAAGTCTTGCATCACAGCACAGGTATATTGGAAGCCTTGTAAGTAATCAGGTAAGTCTTTATATTGGTCTTTGAAAACTAGCTCACGTAAACCCTCTTCTTCATAAGAAGGTAAGTTCAGTTTGAACTCCTGGGCCAGCTCAATTAATGTACTTAGTCTCAAAGAACCGTCAAGGTGGACATGAAGGTCTGCCTTGGGGAGTTTCTTGATAGTGGATTCGCTGACTGAGCTCACTAGTCCTTTCATTCCCGTTTTGTGGCTTTGGCCTTGTTAAAATACAGTCTTAACGTCCTCTTAAAACTATCAACCAATGTTGTTAATGAGGGGTGAAGAGATTTTTGAAAATTAAAGATTTTTAAGTATTACGCTATTTGCTTTAGTTTCTCCTGCCGAGGTCGATTTACCTATTTAAGCCTTAAGGGGCTTAAGTTCAAGAATGAAAATTGCACGAATATTTTTTGCAATATTAATCACATCTATGATTGTGGCCCAGGTATCTATGCCTGCCCATTCTGCATCTTCATTTCAAGCTATAGATTTCGAGGATGGAAATAATTCTGGTGTTGAGATATTTGTACATTCAAAAGATCTTAGTTTTGATATGAGCCGTACTGGTGCAAACTTGCGTATGAAGATGGATGCACGTCCTCTAATTACTCAGAACGATTACCCACACAGTTTTAAGTTAGAAGTTTATAGATTTGTTGGAGATGAAAGAGAATTTATTTCTATCGTTACGCCTGTGCTCTTGAGCTATCGTAAAGCAAGACGCACGCGTTTTGAAGTTAAAGTAGGTGAGATTGAAAGCAGTGAAAGAATATACTTTGATCTTTATGATACAGCTGGTAGTTTGTTTAATACTTACAGCCTTGAGCTGCAAGCTGATAATGTTTCAACTCAAGTGAGCCCAGATGCACTTGAAGTTGCTGATTGTGAAGAAGGTAGTTTTGGTGATTGTCACCTTGAGTATATTTTCAAGAATGTAGTTTTCCAAGCGAAGCCTAGTACAAGAGCTGAGACTTCTGTCTTTAAAGAATTAGATGGAAGATATACAGTTGCACTTCCAATGATGAACAAAAAGAGCAAAGCACGTACTGCTGTTGGTGCTTCCAATATCATTAGCGGTAGTTCAGGTTCAGATATCGTTTTGAGTGGTTCTAATGGATCTAGCATATCTGAGCAGGTCTTTATTGGTAAGAATTCTGACTATGCTTTGTTCCAATATAACGAAGAGTTTGATTCTTTGAGCTTGACATTCAATGATGATAATGGCGCTCTTTATACTTGGGATAGTGATGGAACTTTTGGGATTGGAGTTGACGACTCAGCGGCTTGGCTTGATATTAGGCAAGGAACAACTAGTATCCCATCCCTAAGATTGCGTGATGGTCGTTTGACAAACACACCTGTGGAAGGTGCGCTTGAAGTTGTTAATGGTGATCTTTATTTTACTGGTAATGGTACTAGAAGAGTTATTAGTAACACAGCTACAACTAGTACTAGCTTAGTTAGTGACTCGCGTTTAAGCTCAAATGTTGTCTTGAAAACTAGTGCTCAAACTGTGTTGAACAAAACTATGCAGAATACAACTCTCACTGATACTATTACAATTCCAAGTGGGGCAAATGCTGGTTATCTGCTGACCTCTGATACCTTTGGTGTAGCAACTTGGCAAGCGCCTCCAGCTGCTGATAACTTAGGGAACCATAAAGCTACAGAGAACTTGGATATGGAGGGCTATGACATTATTGAGGTTGATCTCGAGTCTGCTGATCTGAATGGTACGACATTGGTTCCTACTGCAGCGACTTTGAAGATTAATGGTAGCTTATTGATTCCAGGTGGAGCTACCAATGGTTATGTTTTAACTAGTGATGCAAATGGCAATGCAACTTGGCTACGTATGAATGCAAGTAGCATGAATGGTGTGCTTGCTGCAGCAAATAATTTAAGTGATTTGGCTTCTGCTTCAACTGCAAGAACTAATTTGGGTGTGGCAATTGGCAGCGATGTTCAGGCTTACAATGGAACTCTAACTAGCTTTGCATCTTTGTCTGCTCCAAGTAGTAATATTGTTGGTATTTCAGATACACAAACTTTAAGCAACAAGACTTTAACTAGCCCGACTATCAACACTGCTACTTTAGTAGGCTCGAGTATGAATGGTACTACTCTATTCATTGCTGGTTCAACAGCTAAAGTGAATGGTAGTTTGATGATACCTACAGGTGCGTCCAATGGTCGTGTGCTTATTTCAGATGCAAATGGTAATGCTAGTTGGGGTTCATTGGCTGCAGCACAAGTTAACGGTGCCTTGGTTGCGGCAAATAATTTAAGTGACCTAGCGTCTGCTTCAACTGCAAGAACTAATTTGGGTGTGGCAATTGGTAGTGATGTTCAAGCGTACAATGGTACCTTGACTAGTTTTGCAGCCAAGGCAGTACCAAGTGGTGTAATTTTAGGTACGACTGATACTCAAACCTTAAGTAATAAAACTTTAACTAGTCCAACTGTGACTGGTGCGACTTTAAATGGAACTCAGTTGTTTATTGCAAGTTCAACAGCTAAATTCAATGGCACAATTTCAATTCCGTCAGGCGCAAGTAATGGTTATGTTTTGACCAGTGATGCCAATGGCAATGCGACTTGGGCAGTAATAAGTGCTTCTGATGTTAATGGTGCTTTGGTTGCATCAAATAATTTAAGTGATCTAGCGAATGTAGCTACCGCAAGAACGAATCTTGGTGTGGCAATTGGCACTGATGTTCAAGCCTACAATGGTACCTTGGCAAGTTTTGCAGCTAAAGCAGTGCCAAGTGGTGTGATTCTAGGTACAACAGATACTCAGACATTAACCAACAAAACATTAACAAGTCCTACGATGACAAATCCAACAGTGACTGGTGCAAACTTGAATGGTACTCAACTGTTTATTGCAAGTTCAACTGCTAAGTTCAACGGAACAATTTCAATTCCAAGTGGTGCAACTAATGGTTATGTGCTAACCAGTGATGCCAATGGTACAGCAACTTGGACAGCATTAAGTTCAAATGGTTTAATTGCAGCAAATAATTTAAGTGATCTAGCGAATGTAGCTACCGCAAGAACGAATCTTGGTGTGGCAATTGGCACTGATGTTCAAGCCTACAATGGTACCTTGGCAAGTTTTGCAGCTAAAGCAGTGCCAAGTGGTGTGATTCTAGGTACAACAGATACTCAGACATTAACCAACAAAACATTAAC
>JAPPOW010000202.1 GCA_028817775.1 Candidatus Melainabacteria bacterium
CTTCATTCCAAGCCTCTCTAAGAATGATTTCTTTCATCTCTGCGGCCTTCTTAGTCCAACGAGAAGCAAGGTCAACATGGCCTAAATGAGCTGCAACTTTAGCACCCTGGTCAGCTGCTCCCCAACAAAAGATTTGTGAGAAAGTATGCACGCCTTCATCCGATCTAAATTCCCAAATACCTGCATCAGGCTGATTAAATAGTTCAATTGATTTTTCAACCAAGATTTTAAAATCGATAAATAACTCATCATGATCATAAGAAATTAATCGTCTATCATAAAATATTGGTGCTAAACAATAGACCATCTCTCCATAGACATCAAACTGTTTGTGAGTATAGGCATCATTACCAATACGTACCGGTTTATTATTCAAAAAGCCCGCTAAATGGTCCAGCTCTGATTCATGCAACTCACGATCTCCAGAGACACTATAGACAGGCTGCAAGTGACCATTGTCTTGCATATGCAAGTCACTATGAATAATGTTACTGAGGTAGCTATGAAATTTTTCTTTCTCAGTAAATTTGCCAAGCATATCCAAAGCTCGAATAGTAAAGTAGGCATCACGCAACCAACAATAACGGTAATCCCAGTTACGAGTTGATTGATCAGACTCTGGCAGAGAAGTAGTAGTGGCTGCAATAAAGGCTCCAGTGTCATGGAAGTAATGCAGTTTCAGCGCTAGTGCAGCACGAATCACTTCATCCTGATAAAGCTCACCAATATTAGAACTCTTGACCCAAGTCTCCCAATAATTCTTAGTACGCTCATAAAATTCTTCGGCAGTAAATTTCAAACCAGATTCAAGTGGTGCACCATAAGTAAGCACAAAATACTGATCAGAATTGAGCTTGAAAGCTTTCTGCTCAAGTATATAAGACAATGGGGTAGAGGTAGTAAGTCGTAAATCATCACCATAATCAATATGATTACTACCTACTTTTAGATCAGGTGCTTTGCGTGCATAATCAGGTCGAGGGTCGCACTTAACTATTAGCCTTGGATTACCAGAAATCAATCTTACAATCCTATAAATAGCAGAAGGTCTAAAATATCTTTCGTGCAATGCAAAACGTGGTGCAAAGTCATGCACTTCAAACACACCCTCACTAGTTATAAACCTAGTCACTAAAATATTAGTGTTGCGTTGATAGAACTGCTCACTTGAATAATCTTCTTCTTCTGGTTGAATACTAAAACAACCGCCAAGCTTTTCATCAAGTAACCTTGCAAAAACAGATGGGCTGTCAAAACGCGGAAAACATGTCCAATCAATACTGGCATCATGACTTACCATCGCCAGAATTTGACAGTTACCAATAATTCCGTAGTTGAGGTTTGATTTCACCATAAAAGCAGTATACCCATTAAATAGCATATGGTTGCTACGCAACCTGCTTATGGTCATTTCATTCCCTGCTAATGCTACGCTGACTGTAGGCGAAGCCATATGCAGGAGCTTTAGCTCCATATGCAGGTTGTGAAACAACCATATGCTCCAACCTAAACCATGCTAAAATCAAAACCAAGTTTGAGCAGACGCAAGATAAACAACTCGGGCGCAGAACAAGAGCTAATCATAGTCTCTAATCGCTGTCCTGTCTCTAATCTTCGCAAGGGAGCTGAATCCATCAGTATTGGTGGTCTGACTTCGGCACTTCATCAAGTAGCAATGGAACAAGATGCCACCTGGGTTTTTGTGTCTGATAATGCTAACTACGAATATATCAAGTCCGGTGAAGAAGTGCCAGGCATTAATTACAATTTAGTACCAGTTAAATTCCCAGAGAAAGTTTATAAGGCTTATTACAATGGCTACTCCAATAGTTTAATTTGGCCACTCTTTCATTATTTCCCTGACAAATGTTTGTTTAGTGATCAAGACTGGGAACACTACAAAACTGTTAACGAAGAGATTGCAAAAAATATCGCTGAGATTGCAAAAGCTAAACCTAATGCCAAAATTTGGATTCAGGACTACCACTTACTCTTGGTTGCTGATTATTTACGCAAACTTGGAGTGGGAAACAAAATCGGACTCTTTCTTCATATACCATTTCCTACTTATGAGATCTTTAGGATCTTGCCACAACGCCAAGAACTGCTCAACGCCATGCTTTGCTACGACCTAGTTGGCTTCCATACCAAGAGCTATGTTAGTAACTTTAGACGGAGTGTACGTCGTTTGGTAGGACAGAGCTTGGCACCTGCTGGAACTTATGTCATTGAAAACGAAGGTCACAGCACTCATATATATGACTTTCCAATTTCAGTAGATACCCAGTATATTCTTGATCTCAACGAAGCAGAAGCCACTCACAAACTATCAAAAGATTTACGTGAGAAAATTCGACAACCTTATATAGGGCTTGGAGTAGATAGATTAGATTACACCAAGGGTATCGCTCATAGGCTCAAGGCTCTTGATTTATTTTTTAAACTTAATCCTAAATATCGTGGCAAGTTAACCTTTATACAAATTGCTGTACCTAGCCGCTCACAAGTTGGCGAATACGACAAAATCAAGAATGAAGTAGAAGAAATGGTTGCAAGAATCAATGGTCAATATGGTGATCTGAGCTGGCAGCCAGTGATCTTTATTAACCGCTCAGTACCATTCCAAAAATTAGTCAGCTATTTCCAAATAGCTGATTTTGCACTCATCACACCATTGCGTGATGGTATGAACTTAGTTGCCAAAGAATTTTTACTCTCCAAGAAACCTGAAGCTTCATTAATTTTAAGTGAACTTGCTGGTGCAGCTGAAGCTCTGCCTGGACTAGATTTCGTTAACCCGTATAATATAAGCCAGATGGCAGAGTGTATCAAGGATGTGATTGAAAATCCTGGCAAACAATCTGAAGTCACCTTGTCACATGTCGAAGGACTTAAAAACTATGACGTGCATCAATGGGCAAGAAACTTCCTTAGTATGCTCTCTGAAATAGAAAGAAGTGATGAATCTACGCGACCAGTTAGGCAAACAATCTAAAGTTCTCTATATTTTTGATTACGACGGCACCCTGACTCCAATAGTTGAGCAGCGTAACGAAGCAATTCTAACTGCAGATCAAGTCTCCGCTATCAATCAAGTTCACGCCAATGAAAATTCTGCTGTCGCGATAGTTTCAGGTCGCGGCTTAAACAATCTTCAAGAATTAATTGACCAGGCTCCAGCCAAACTAGATCATTCCATTCTAATAATTGGTTCTCATGGGGCTGAAATCACTGGACAAGAACTTGAATTAGATTTCAGTGAAGCCTTGAATAGCTTAGCCAAGAGTCTAGAGCAGAAATTTGATGAACTTGATCTTGAAACTAAAAAATTATCACTGGCAGTTCATTATCGTGGTCATCCCGATCCCAAAACTTTAGTTAATGAACTAAAGAAGATTGCTCAAGATTACCAAGACCAATTTAGAATTCAGGAAGGGCTCTTGGTTTTTGAATTTGTACCCAAAGAAATTAACAAGTCACTAGCAATTAATTTCCTCCATGAACAATATCCAGAACACTACTTAGTTTATTTTGGTGATGACTATACTGATTGTTTTGCCTTTGATAGAATCAATGAACTTGGTGGTCTGAGTGTACAAATTGACGAGCGTATTGAAAGTAGTGCTCGAAGCAAAATTGAATCTGTAGCTGCCTTATACTCAGAACTATTAACTTAACTCATCCCTATTGAGAATCTTTCCGGGCTATGTTATTTTGAAAATATGGTTAGTCCAGCAGATCTTCTGCCCAAGCTTCCTCCTCCCAAGAGAGAATTTAGTCTTGCCAATGTGAACGATTTTTTGTGGGGAATAAAACTTGACCCTCGTTTGCTCAAACATGGAATCTCAACTTGGCATTCTAATCCCGACTTAGGCTTCTCCTTGCGCTTTGGTTCCCATTCTACGCTTGTTAATAGAGACAATCCTGACTTCCCCCACAAGCAAAAACCCTTTGCAATAGAACTCACTCAATCGTCACAAGGCAATCACCCTGTTGACTTTTCTCAATGTCAAGTACAAATTCTAAAAAATGGTGAAGTCTTAGAAAGCCAAAACCTTAGAGAAAATCCTTGCAAGGCATCTTTAATTGCTGCACTCACCACAGATATAACTGAAAATCCAAACTGTAAGTTAAAACTTATCTACGCTGGTTTTGGTGCTGATGAAAATGACAGGGAACCATGCAAAAGCTTAGGTGGTCCTGGTCCCATAGAGCTTAGAAGACTACACCAAGCTCAGAAGCGCCCAGTAATCCTAAAACTTTAGCTATAGTAATTCAAACCAATTGCCCCAACAATAATTAATCCAGTGAAGAACATCTTCATCAAGCTCGATGGCTCATCAAAGTATAAAATTCCTACCGCAATAATCCCTACGGTACCGAGACCTGACCATAGTGCATAAGCCAAACTAAGATCAATCTTCTTAAATGCAAAAGCTGCACAAGCAAAACTCAGCAAGAATAAAACTACTGTGTTAAATGAATAATCAAATTTAGTAAATCCGTCCGATAACTTCAGCTGTACTGTAGCTAGGACTTCCAGCGCAATCGCTGAAAACAATAAAAACCATGACATGGTAAAACTCCTTCGTTTCAAGTCAAAAGACACACCCATAGGGTTGGTAGATTTGTTACGATAGCTTCAAGAGCAAGGCTTGCGAAGTCCATATAGTGCCGTGGACCGATTTGGCTGTAGCCAACGAGGACTCGCGTAACGCAGCTATTGGAGCTTGCGTAACGAATCTAAAAAGCTAACTTTCTGTTAGATAGACCTGCATAAAAAACTTGATACCCATATTATTGACAAATTTTTGGGATTTTAAACCTCATTGAGTAAAATTTCTAGAAAAATACCTGAAAATACCTACTTAGACTGATAGCCAGCAGCCGTCATTGCAAGGGGTTTACGACGAAGCAATCCAGAATAATTAGCGAAGCTGAACCACTAGATTGCTTCACTTCGTTCGCAATAACCCTGTCAAGGCTCCCGGCAAAAATTAGCACAAATTAATAGCTTGA
>JAPPOW010000174.1 GCA_028817775.1 Candidatus Melainabacteria bacterium
GTTACCAGCAGTGATTGTCGCATCGACCATGAATAATTCTATTTGGATTTAGCCCATCCCTGGTTGCATACTGACAACAGGGTTTGCTTTAGTTGCTTCTTTTTCTACTGCTTCAAGAGCTTCTGATTTCATTTCTTTTGTTTCCTTCTTTGTATCCTTGGCGATACTATAGCCAGCAAAGCCAAGCATAATTACCAAAGCTAAAATCCATAAATTTGTTTTCATAAAGCTAATTATAGTCTAAATTTAGCTAGCTGCAGCTTCTTGAACTTCCTCAGCTGGAGTTTCTTCCTTAGCAGCAGGCTCTTCTTTGGCTGGAGCAGCGTTTGCTTTCTGTTCTTGCTCGATAAGCTTCTGTTGGAACTCCTTAGCGATACGAGCTGAATCTTCTTTAAGTCTAGTCTTCTTAGTACCGATACGTTCACGCATGTAGTAAAGCTTCGCTCTTCTAGTTCTACCTTTGCGGATAACTTTCAAGCTAACAACTTTTGGTGAGTGCACCATAAACGTACGCTCAATTGCGACACCTTGGAAAATTCTTCTTACAGTAAACGATTTGTTGACACCACCATTTTTGGTGCCAATGACCATACCTTCAAAATTCTGGTTACGTTCTTTGTTACCTTCACGAATCAATACTTTGACACGAACAGTATCACCAACTTGGAACTCCGCAAAGTCCTTCTTAAGCTGGGTAGATTCTACTTCTTTTAGGATTTCTTGACTCATGATCAGGCAATAATCTTAGCAAATCGGTATTATTGAAGCCTTAAAAATAGATAAATGTATAGCGTCAATGAGATCCTGACGTCGCGACTGTCATCCTGAGCCCTTTAGGGCGTCAGGATCTCGTTGGCTTTGGGGAGGTCCTGACGGTCAGGCTAGGCCTTCCCTCAGGATGACATAAAAGTCTCAGAAAGTAGCTGCGGGTCTATATTTCCACCAGAAATCATCAAACCAGCCTTTTTTATACCCTCCAGGGGTACTTTGCCTTGCATTAGGGCAGCAACTACTAAGGCTGAGCTTGGTTCAATAACAATTTTCATACGTGAGATGACATATTTGAGGGCATCCATGATTTCTTCTTCACTCACGAGAATCACGCCATCAAGTTCATCTTTAAGAATCTCGAAGGTCAATTCACCAGGGGTACAAAGTGAAACCCCATCAGCAACTGTCTGCGGTGCGTCTATTGCAACTCGCTTGCCAGCTTCAAGAGAGAGCTGCCAGTCATTAGCCACCTCTGGTTCAACACCATAGACTTTGATCTTCGGGTTATAGGCTCGTGCGGCAATCATTGTGCCTGAAAGTAAACCACCGCCACCTAGTGGGCTGATAATCAAGTCAAGGTCTGGGATTTCATGCATCAATTCAAGTGCTGCAGTACCTTGTCCGGCGATTATGTCTGGATCATCATAGCCATGAATTAAAGTTTCACCTTGAGCAACTAAGTCTTGAAAGATCTTGTCACGGTCTTGCTTACTACGATCAAAGAATTCTAATTTAGCGCCGTAGTTTTTGGTAGCTTCAATCTTGGTTGCTGGAGCATCCTTAGGCAGATAAATTGTGACTGGCACTTCAAGTAATTTGGCTGCAAGTGCTACTCCTTGAGAGTGGTTGCCAGAGGAGATTGCAACAATACCTCGCTGCTTGAGTTCAGGATTAGCAGCAAGTCGTTTGGAGATACAGTTATAAGCGCCACGAAATTTAAAGGCACCGACCCGTTGAAAGTTTTCACACTTAAGAAATACTTGGACGCCACAAAGTTCAGAGAGATGACGTGAAGTCATTACTGGAGTTTTGTTTGCTACTCCTTTAAGGCGGTTGACCGCTGCAACAAGCTCGTTGAAATCGACCATTATGAATAATTGTATCAACTTCTGGGTTAGAATATGTTTTATGACAACAAGAACTCAGAGAGTAGATGGCAGAAGCCCCGATCAATTAAGACCTTATAGTTTCGAGCGTGGTTTTATCAAAACAGCAGAAGGTTCATGTTTGGTCAGTTGCGGTGATACTAGAGTTATTGTTACTGCCAAAATTGATCCTAGCCTGCCACCATTTCTGCGTGATGCTGATCCTAAGCAAGGTTGGGTGACAGCTGAATACTCGATGCTGCCTGGTTCTGGTCAAGATCGTATCAGACGTGAGCGAAACAAAGCCAATAGCCGTTCTTTAGAAATTCAAAGATTGATCGGCCGTTCACTTCGAGCCATGGTTGATTTGATGGCATTGCCGCCAGTAACTATTAATATCGATGCTGACGTGATTCAAGCGGATGGCGGTACTCGTACGGCAAGTATCACTGGCGCTTATATCGCTGTGCATGATGCGCTCCGTCATTTGCAAGAAAATGGTGTAGTGGTTCGTGATCAACAGATCGAGTGTTTCAAAAATGGTCTACCAATTCGTAAACAAGTTGCAGCAATTTCTGTCGGTATCAAGGATGGGGTGCCGCTACTTGATTTAAATTATCCAGAAGATAGTACTGCTGAAGCTGATGCTAATTTTATTCTTACTGCTGAAGGTGAGATTATTGAGATTCAAGCAACAGCTGAAGATGGCGTGATCCAACCTGATCAGTTTCAAGCGATGTTTGAACTCGCGCGTAAGGGTATTGGCGAGCTAGCTGAACTGCAGACTACTACAATTCGGGCTTAGTCCCCGGGTCATTGCGAGCAAAGCGAAGCAATCTAATGCAGATATTTGGCTTATGCATTGGATTGCTTCGTCGTTCCTCCTCGCAATGACGGCATTATCTGGGTGTAATCCCCCAATCTTGAGGCTAAATTAAGAGCTAATTAAGCTAAAAAAGGTCAAAACACCCTAATTCTTTGACTTATATAAGCGTAAATAGAGAGGTATTGATTATGGCTACTGATAGCGATAAAACTACGCGTTATAAGCTCAGCAAAAAAGAAAAGCTGAGAATGTCTAACCGTATCAATTATTTTAGAACTATGCCGGCGCAGATTCTTAAGACCTCGGCTAATCTAGAGCGTGGCTTGCAGCAGATTGCTGAGCACCATGTTGACCACCGGGAGAAATCTGTTTTGGTCAACGGTAAAATTATGATCTTAAATATGGGCTAAGAGTTAGCTAAATCACTTTCAAAAATTGCTGATACAACTTCTTTTTCGACTTCGTTGAGAGGAGCTTGAGCTATGAGTTTTTCAGCACGAGCTCTAGTTTGATTATACAAAAAGAACTTAACAAATATTAGCTGTGTAGGAATTAGAAGTATGGCCTGTGCTATAGCTTTTGCTTTTTCTTCTTTATAATTGTCCAGTAGCTGATCAAGTTTAACTTCCAGTTGATCTGCTTTGCCTAGAATAATTTTGGATAATGCTGAGCGTGGATTAATTTGATAGCGTTTTAACTCATTTGGCTTGAGTCTATATCCAGTGGCGTACTTATGTTCAGTTCTAAGTTGCGAATCATGCAAAAGTTTCAGTTGAGAGGCTCTTGAAGAACTTAAATCGTTATCAGCACAAAAGTCGTCAAAACGCTCAGCGATTCTTTTAGAAGTCCAGCTATTAAGTTTAGGATCGTTGAAGCCAACAGCGTAACGTAAATCGACAGCACTTTCAAAGACAATGGCTGAGAACTGGTCTCGAAGGTTTCTTGTATCTAGTAATTCTGGTCCTATTTGCACGGGTGATATCTTAACATGCTTGAGCTGCTAGAATCTTGAGAGCTAATGCTTAATGATCTGCAGAACCGAATAACTGTTGCCAAGGTTGGTGATTATAAGTTTATTCGCCATCGCTATATGCATCGGCTACTTTTTGGCTTGCTCTTGTTTGCTATTTGGCAGGGTGCAGTCAATCTTGAACTTTATCCGCGCTATTTACTACCGAGTCCTGGTGACATATTACAGACCATGATCTACGGTTTCATTGAAGCTGATTATGGACTGGCGATTCTTGAATCTTTGCGCCGGGTAATTTTTGGTTACCTACTAGCGATTAGTGTTGGTTTGTTTGCTGGCTTAGCTATTGCTCGTTATCACTTCTTGGATACTACTGTTGGAGCGAGCTTGACAGCACTCCAGTCTATCCCTAGTGTCGCTTGGGTGCCGCTAGCTTTGCTTTGGTTTGGAATTTCTGAAGCAGCAGTTTTGTTTATTGTCATTCTTGAAGCCTTTATTCCTTGCGCGCTTGGAGTGCGCAGTGGAGTGATGAATATTCCGCGAGAAATAATTCGAGCTGGGCAAACACTTGGTGCCAAACATCTTGATCTATACATTAGAGTAATCTTGCCAGCTATCGTGCCGCAATTGATTACTAGTCTCAAACTGAGTTGGGCATTTGCTTGGCGAGCGCTTATTGCTGGTGAGCTATTTGTCTCTGGGCTTGGTATTGGGCAGAGCCTTGAGCTGGGGCGTAGTCTGGCTGATATGGCACAAGTGATTTCGATGATAGTGATTATTGCGATTTTGGGTTTTGTCTCAGACAATTTACTCTTCACCAAACTTGAAAAATCTTTGCGCGAAAAGTGGGGGCTTAACTAGTGTTTGTGCATGTAAACAACGCCTCATTAATTTATCAGGGTGCCAAGTACAAGGGCAAATATATTCTCAAGGATGTAAATCTTGATCTTAATAAACACGAGTTCACTTGTTTGCTTGGTCCTAGTGGTTGTGGCAAGAGTACCTTGCTTGGTTTAATTGCTGGTTTTGTGCTGCCAAGTTCTGGTGAGATTTTGGTTAATGGTAATCCAATTAGCCGTCCGGATATTAATCGTAGTCTGGTTTTCCAGGAGTACGCTTTATTTCCTTGGTTGAATGTGATTGAAAATGTTTGTTTTGGTTTAGAGCATAAACTCAAGAATAAAGAAGAGCGCTGTGAACTAGCGATGCGCTATCTAAAATTAGTTGGTCTGCAAGATCATGCTGAAGATAGTATTGCGCAACTTTCTGGTGGTATGAAACAACGAGTTGCAATTGCAAGAGCGCTAGTGGTTGAACCAGAATTACTTTTGATGGATGAACCGTTTGGAGCGCTGGATGATCAGACTCGAGGCAATATGCAAAAACTCATCACTGAGCTATGGCTTGAACTCAAGACTACTATTGTTTTTGTAACCCATAGTATCGATGAAGCATTGTTACTGGCTGATAGAGTGATAGTGATGTCTAAACCAGATACTGGTCCTTATAGCCATGGTGAGATCAAGGCTGATTTGCGTATTGAGCAGCCGCGTCCACGTCAATTAAATCAATTAAGCGCCCAGCGCAGACAGATTATGGATTTGCTCTATCAGAAAGAAAACTTTGATGCAGCTATTTGATAATGTCAATACTATGTGGCAAACACCTAATTTCACCACTTTTACCCTCTAATCTATTAGAATCCTTGCCAAGGAGGATAATGATGAAAATCAAAAGAGAAATTTTAGCCAAATTAATAGCAGATCTAGCTAAAATAGTTTTTGCACTCTTGGTGGTCGGTAAGTTCGTTCATACTGAAACTATCAGCTGGCAAGTGTTTTTTATTTCTTGTTTTGCGCTGACCGTACTTGGAATTATTGTTTGGTTGGTGGCACCACGGGAGGAGGAAGTGAAATGCAGGACCAAGTGATGATGGAGATAATGATGTTTGTTCTTGCCATAACGGCAATTGCAGGCGTAGCAGCTTATTTCATAAGCAAGGATGATTGGAAAGAAAATGAGTACTAGTAAACATCAACCCCTATTTCTAAAATACCGACCGCAAAAGATCGCAGATCTAATTGCGCAAGATTCGGTTAAAGAAACTCTCGTTAACGCGATTGAGAATAATAAAATTGTCAACGCCTACTTACTTACTGGTCCACGCGGCTCGGGTAAAACTAGTACGGCAAGAATCATCGCCAAATCACTCAATTGTTTGAACAATGGCGGTGAGCCAACTGTCAATCCTTGCGGTGAGTGTGAAAGCTGCTTAGGGATTATCAATTCTTCAAGTGTTGATGTAACTGAGATTGACGCTGCTTCTCATGGTGGTGTTGATGACGCTCGTGAACTAATTGAGAAAGTCAATATGGCAAGCATCACTGGTAAGTTTCGTATCTATATTATTGATGAGGTGCATATGCTCTCGACTGCTGCTTTCAATGCCTTACTGAAGGTGATTGAAGAACCGCCTGCCAAAGTTATTTTTGTACTAGCAACAACTGAAGAGGACAAGGTGCCGAAGACTATTTCAAGTCGTTGCCAGAATTTAAAATTTAAACCAATTACTGTAAATGAAGCTAGTGCTCGCCTGCACTATGTCGCCGAGCGAGAAGCTATCAATATTGATGGTGATGCTATTGCTATGATTGCAGAGCATGCAGATGGTGCCATGCGTGACGCGCTTGGTTTACTTGATCAACTTAGTGTATTTTCTAAGCCTGATGCTCCAGTCAATGAAGCTCGGGTGCTTGAGATTCTCGGTCTAATTCCAGCTGATGAACTCAATGCTGTCACTCAATCAATTTTGAAACGTGATGCTGAGAATCTGCTGGAGCAGCTTAATACCTTGCTTGCTCATGGTAAGGATCCAATAGCAATTACTAATGAATTGAGCGAGCATTTATTGGGCTTGCTTGAAAATATCTCTAAAGCTAGTCCTGCTGCTAAGTTCACTAGCTTGATTGAATTAGCGAAGCAAGAGCAAGTAGAGAATTTTGAGATTGTTCAAATCCTAGACTCACTCAATAGTTTGTCCTTAGCTTTCAAAAATACAACTCAAAGCAAAAATGTCCTCAAAGCTTGGTTGATTAAAGTCTGTCATCGAGCTGATATTTTAGTAGTGAAAGATTTACTAGGGCGAATTGAGAAATTAGAATCTGGTAAGCCAGTGGCTAAGCCTCAAGCTGCCCCACACGTGCAGGCAGCAGCTCCTCAAGCGGTGAAAGCTAGTGCTCCAAGTCCGGCTCCAGCTGCTGGTGCACCAAGCCCAAGTCCTAAACCTGAAGTAGCAAAACCAAGCCCAGCTCCAAGTACTAGTTCTTCAGAGAACTTCCTTGATCATTTGAGTCCAGGTTCTAAGGGGATGTATATTAGTAGCCAAGCACGTTTGGTGAAGGTAGAGGGTACCATTGCTCAAATGCAGATGCCAAACAAGTTTAAATTCTTGAAGGCTAAACTTGAATCAAGAGCAGCAGAGTTACTAGAAGCAATCAATAAGAGCTCTGGTGGCAATGTAGAAACAATAAATATCGAGGTGGTTGAGGCTGTGACTGAAGCAGCTTCAAATCCCTAGCAAACCTTCTGTCATTGCGAGGACCCTGAGCGAGCAAAGTGAGGAAGGGGACGTGGCAATCCCACCGCCAAGTACGCAAGCTCAAAAATCTAAAGAATATAAGCAAAAAAATCCACTTGAAGATTTAGTGCCAGAGAGTTCTGATTTGATCAGCCCTGCTGTTAAAGGTAAAACTAAACTTGATGAAGTTACAGATGCAGCTATGACGATCTTCGGTGGTAGAGTATTAGACACCCAGTAAGTGATTTGGTTTTCAGGGCTTCAGATGCAAGGCTTGCGAAGTCCGTAGGACGTGTCCGAAGTTTACTTTAGTAAATGAGGAATCGCATAACGCCGCAGCTGGAGTTCTGAGAGCCAAATCTAATGTTTAACTAGCATTGGACCTTCAACGGCACCCCTTCTAAATTGAGTAGCATAAGAATTATCATTATTCTCATCAAAGAGCTCATCAGGAGTACCTTCCCAGACAACCAAGCCACCGTAGACCATCGCTACTTTGGTGCAAGCACGCTTGATAGTTGAAGCTTGGTGGGTGACTAGTATACTAGCAGCGTTAGTTTCTTCTTGCAGGCTGGTAATTAAATCTTCAATAATGGTACTCGCGACAGGGTCTAGTCCAGCTGTTGGTTCATCATAAAGAATAATCTCGGGGTCAGTGACAATAGCGCGGGCAAAGCTAACTCGTTTTTTCATACCACCAGATAGTTCACTAGGGTACCAATTATTTATTCCAGGTAAGCCAACTAAAGAAAGTTTCTCTGATACGATTCTATCGATTTCAAATTCCGGTAATTCTGGCGCACCTTCTTCAACTCGAAGTGGGAAGCTAATATTCTCTGCAATTGTCATTGAGTCAAAAAGCGCAGAATATTGAAATGCCATCCCAATTTTATCTGAGCCAAGTTTGATTTCACCTTCATCAGCGTCAATTAAGCCAGCCACAATCTTGAGAATAGTGCTCTTGCCGCAACCAGAAAAGCCAATTAGAGCCAAAACCTCACCAGGTTCAACCTTAAGGCTGATACCATCAAGTACTTTGTTGCTACCAAATGATTTTTTGAGGTCCTGGATTTCTATCATTAGCTCAATCCCTATTGTAAACTATATGTATGTCCTTGCGAATGCAGTGAAGTAATCCAGACTGGATTGCCACGTCCCCTTCCTCGCTTTGCTCGCGCAGGGTCCTCGCAATGACGGAGCGACATGCTAAATAAAAGCAATATCCTTTATTACCTCACTCTGTTGCTACTTGGTTTTCTAGCCTTGCGGCTCTTGCAACTGCAAGTACTTGACCACCAGAAGTACAAAACCTTAGCCCGCAATAATACTAGTCGTACTGCTATTTCAAGGGCACCTAGAGGCACTATTTATGACCGCCATGGTGAAATTTTTGCAAGTAGCAAAGCTTCACTTAGTGTGATTGTATTTCCGGCTGCTTTGCGTAAGCAAGCAGATAAAGAATCGGTTGCTCAAATTCTGGCTGAGTTTATTGAAATCAACTATGAGGAGTTGCTTGAACTCTTTGAGAATATGGATCCAAGCACCCCACTGCCAATAGTGCTTGATAATGATATTCCAGTTGAATCAGCAATTAAAATCTATGAGAACAAAAAATCTTTGCCAGGGATTGCTGTTGAGAAACAAGCAACTCGTTACTACCCACAAGGTGAAATTGCTGCTCATATGCTTGGCTATGTTGGGCAAGTGAGTAGTGAGGATCTCAAGGCAGCTAAATCTAGAAGTTTGGGCTTAGGAGATATAGTTGGTAAGCAAGGACTTGAGAAAGTTTTCGATGAAAGTTTGCAGGGCACTAAGGGTGAAGCCAGAGTGGTGGTAGACCGTTATGGCAAGAGTCTCTATAGTGGCAGTGAAGACCGGAGAATTATTAAAGAACCAATCAAGGGTCAGGATTTAGACCTGACTATTGATGCTAAATTGCAGCGAGTCGCTTATGAAGCGCTTGGTGGCAAGCAAGGAGCTGCTGTTGCTTTGGATCCCCGTAATGGTGAGATCTTAGCTTTGGTTAGTAGCCCAAGCTTTGATCCTAATATTTTTACCAAGCCAGTTCCTTATAAGCTTTATCAAGAGCTGCTTGATAATAAAGCCTTCTTGAATAAAACAATCTCAGCTTATACTCCAGGTAGTATTTGGAAACCTATCTCTGCAATTGCTGCATTGGAGCATGGGGTTGCTAGGGCTAATGAAGTTTTTGAAGTTAGCGGCAGTATTGATTATGCTGGTTTTAGTTTTGGCGATTGGACTACTAAGAAGGGCAAGATGAATTTGATTGATGCTCTTGCTTGGTCTAGAGATACTTACTTCTATCAATTTGCTAAGCGAATGAAGGCTGATTGGATTGCTAATATTGGTGAAAAGTTTGGTGTCGGTAAACGTACTGGCTTAGAGTTATTAGGTGAGAGCAAGGGTATATTGCCAAGCCCAGAGTGGAAGAAAAAAACTTTGCGTGAGCCTTGGTATCCGGGTAATACTTTGCATTATTCAATCGGACAAAGTTATTTATTGATCAGTCCAGTACAAGCTGCACGGATGATGGCAGGGATTGCCAACAAGGGTTTCTTGCCGCAGCCACACCTGGTTAAAGATTCAAGTAAAGAAGAGCTTGAGCCAATTGAAGGAGTGAGTGAAGCTAGCTTTGCGGTGATTGAAGAAGCTCTCAAAAAATGTGTGCGTTCTGGTACTGGGCAAGCTTCTAAGTTGCGTAAGATTCAAGTTGCTGGTAAGACTGGCTCTGCTGAAGTGAGTGGTTACGAGAAATCAACTCATGCTTGGTTTGCTGCTTATGCTCCTGTCAAAGCTCCTGAGATAGTGGTGGTGGTCTTTATGGAAGGTGGTGGTCATGGTGGTAGTGTGGCTGCACCGGTGGCTAAGAGAATTTTTCAAAAGTATTTTGAGAAGTAAGCGTATGGTCGCTCTGCTCCCTGCATATGGAGCTAAAGCTCCTGCTTATGGCTACGCCTGCTGTCAACAGCGCAGCATTTGCAGGCACGAAGTGCCATATGCAGGGAGCAAGGCGACCATATGCCTTATATGACATGATAATATAGTCTCAATGCAAAAAGTCTTACTATTAATACTTGATGGATGGGGACATAATCCTGGCTCCAAAGCAAACGCGATTGAAGCAGCCAAGACTCCATTCTATGATTCTTTATTAGAGCAGTACCCTCATACCTTACTCAATGCTAGTAGTGTTTATGTTGGTCTGCCAGATGGCATTATGGGTAATTCAGAAGTGGGTCATGAAAATATTGGTGCTGGTCGTATCAATAAACAAAAGCTCACTCTGATCTCTGACATGGTGCGTAGTGGTGAATTTTTTGAGAACCAGGAGCTGGCTGCTGCCTTTGATCATGCTGCTAAGCATAATTCAAAGATCCACTTTATGGGTTTGATTTCAGAAGGTGATGTTCATTCACACTTGGGGCATCTTGACGCATTGATTGAATTTGCCAAGAAGAAGGATTTAACTCCAGAACAAGTTTACTTACATGCAATTAGTGATGGTCGTGATGACCCACCTTATGTAGCTGAAGCCTTGATGAAGCGTTATCAGGACAAGGTTAATATCGCCACTGTCTCTGGACGTTATTGGGCAATGGATAGGGACAACAATATGGACAGGGTTGAGAACTACTTTGATTGTGTCACCAAAGGAGAAGGTCTGGAGTCAGCTAGTGGCGCTGAAGCTATTACTGATGGTTACCAATTAGCAAAAGAAGGAAAGAATCCTACTGGTGATTCAGACGAGTTTATTCTGCCGACTTTGATTAATAAACAAGGCTTGATCAGCCAGAATGATGCAGTGATCTTTTTTAATTTCCGCCCAGATAGAGCGAAACAAATTTCACAAAGATTAGCTAAGGATGCTGGCATAAATAATCTACATTATTTATGTTTTACTGATTACGGCGTTGACTTGCCAATTGCTTTCACAGACAAGACTTTACCGAAGCAAGACTTCTCACTTAATTTAGGTGAGCTAGTTGCAAAGTCTGGTATGAATCAATTCAGGATTGCAGAGACCGAGAAGTATAACCACGTTACTACTTTCTTCAATTCACGTCGTAAAGAAGCTTATGAGAATGAAGATCGTTTACTTATTCCAAGCCCTAAGGTTGCAACTTATGATTTACAGCCAGAAATGAGTTTGCCAGAACTTACTGACAAATTACTTGAAGCAATGGCAGATAAGGATAAGGACTATAAATTGATAGTTTGTAATTTTGCTAACCCTGATATGGTTGGGCATACTGGTAGCTGGGAGGCAGTTACCAAGGCACTTGAAGCTATCGATTCATCCCTAGTCAAAGTTGTTAGCAAGGCAATGGCAGAAGGTTATGCTCTCATGCTAACTGCTGATCACGGTAATGCTGATCAAATGTACCAAGATGATAGTGATGAAGTCCGTACTGCCCATAGTACTAATCCTGTACCTTTTGTCTTGATTAATTCACACAAGCAAGTTAAATTACGTCAAGCTCACTCAGACCCTAATGATGTCTACGCCAGTTTGTCACTGGCTAATATTGCACCGACAATTTGTGACTACCTGGGTTTAGAGAAGCCAGAGCAAATGCAGGCTAGCTCCTTGCTTGAACCAGCCTTGGTCTAAACATAATTCATCCTTATCTTTCGTTGTTTATCCCTGTTTGTCCCGGTGTGAATTAGCTGTCCTGTCACCAGGTTATTTAGCCGAACCCCCGGCGCCTTGGACATGTCTCAAAATTTGCTCGGGCAGTACGATCCCAACGGATGAATTTATTTTCGAAGTCAAGCTTCTCAAATAAATTAACCGTGGGTCCCGCGCCTCCCTGTCGCAAATTGAGACATGCTCCAACTAGCGCTCCGTTCCGCCGCGGACAGCAAATTCACTTATCACTAGTAGATTCAGCTTAAGCTCCTACTAGTGTCTCAAGAAGCGCAGGCACAAATAAATTTGTCCGAGAATTCGCCTGCAGGCATACCATAGCTTAAAAGTGAATTGGGGGTTGCGTGCCCCAATTTACTTTTAAAAAATGTGACCGAGTCTTTGCGACAACTAAGCCGAAGCCGATTCTCGGAAAATTTCATTTGTGCGGAGCTTCGGACTAGCTGGTAATGATTACCGGAAGGCAATATCAACTAGAAATATCGCTGAATTCAAAATAAGGATGAATTACCTTGAGATGTTAAAATATACTGAGTGTTCAAAGATAAAACGAGATTCAAGGAATTGATTGCCAAATACGGGCATGCTGTGCCAAGATACACCAGTTACCCAACGGCTCCTGAATGGAAGCAAGAATTCTTGCAGCAGGACTATGAACTAGCCTTAGCTAAGTCTAACCAGAGTGGCAAGGATTACTCCTTATATCTGCATATTCCATTTTGTGAATCTCAGTGTTACTACTGTGGCTGTAATGTGGTGATTAGCCCAGAGCATGGCATTGAAACTAAATATATTGATCAATTGAAGCAGGAGCTAGATTATTACGCTAGCAAAGTTGATATGAAGCGTAAGGTGGCGCAGATGGCATGGGGTGGTGGCACGCCAACATACTTGAGCCCAGAGCAAATTATCGATTTAATGGACTTTATCAAAGCAAGATTTGGACTTTACACCAAAGCTTCAATGGCAGAGCTGGCAGCTGCTGGGGTTGATTACAATGAGCATGAATATGCAATTGAAATTGATCCTCGGGTTACTACTCGTGATCACTTGCAAGCACTTTATGAATCTGGTTTCAATAGATTAAGTATGGGGATTCAGGATTTTAATCGCCAGACTCAAGAAACAATTAATCGCTTGCAGAGTTTTGAACAGGTTGCAGCTCTGGTAGCAACTGCTCGAGAAATAGGCTTCACTAGTATCAATTTTGATTTGATTTATGGTTTGCCGCATCAGACCATTGCTAGTTTTCAAGATACGGTAATGAAGGTCAAACAAATTGATCCAGAAAGAATCGCTTTGTTTAACTATGCTCATATTCCAAGTATTTTTCCGTTTCAGCAGAAGTATATTGATGAATCGACAATGCCTGATCAAGAAACCAAACTTGAGATCTTTATGAGTGCAGTGGAGGAGCTTTGTGATTTTGGTTATGACTTTATTGGTATTGATCACTTTGCTAAAGCAAATGATGGATTGAGTTTGGCGCAAAAGTCAAGGACGCTCTCGCGCAATTTCCAGGGTTACACTACCCACGCTGGACTTGATTTAATTGCTTGTGGTCTTAGTGCAATTAGTGATGTGCAAGGTGTTTACAAACAAAATCCAAAGAAGTTAAATGATTACTACGAGAATTATTTGCAAGCTGAGAAGTTTATGGTTTCTAGTGCTGATGATAAAGCGCGCCGTGAGATCATCAAAGAACTGATGGCGAATAATTTTGCCGTAATTGATCTCAATTTATACCTAGATGAATTCACTGCTCTGAGACCATTTATTGAAGAAGGTTTATTAAATTGGAGCTATCTTGATTTGACTGAGCCTCATAAAGTTAGATTAGAAATTACTGAAATGGGTAGATTTTTCGCGCGAAATATAGCTTCTTGTTTTGACGCATATATCAGTAAAGAGGGTGCTCACAGGACTTTCTCTAAGGCACTCTAGTCTTATCAATAATTACCCCTTGAAAATCAGCTCAAATTGAGTCATAATCTATGTTCTAGGTGTTGTTCACAAAGTTCGAGAACAAGGCTTGCGAGCATGAAAAGTGCTTAAGCTACAGGTTCTATTTGCGTTCACCCGAAGTTTGCTGTAGCAAATGAGGGCTCGCGTAACGCAGTTATCGGGCTTTGTGAACAGCACCTAGGGATTGACTTGATGCTGAATGCAGGCACTAATGCCAATGTAAACTATGGCAGCGCTAATGCCGCTACAACTAGTGGTGCGCAGAAGGCTAAGCAAGTATTTAATTTAAGTGCAAGAGTTGTTGCTGAGCAAAGACCACAGCAGCAAGTACAAAATAGGCAAATTGATCCAGCGGTTCTAGCTCGTATCGCACTTGAAGAAGAGCTCAAGCGCCGTGGAGGAGGCGGTGGTGGCTTCCGTAACTTTAATCCTCTTAATTTTGTTCCTTATAGTTTTAAATTAATGTCAGCGGCAATGGAAAGAATGAGGCAAGCTTTCAATCAAGCCATGTCGCAGGCTTTCAATTTACCAGCTCCAGTTGCTAATGCAGTGCAGCAAGTGCAAAATTATGTCACGAATCTTTTTAATGCCCCAATTTTACAAAACTTCAATACAGCAATTAATCAAAGTTTCGCTCAATTAGCTCAAGCTTTGCAAAATCCTGGACAGACTGCTGCTAGGTTGGCTACTAATATAATGCAGCTGGCAAGTACTATGGCTAGTGCAGTAGCTGCGGGACTCAAAAAAGTATTTGGCGATAAAGAAGAAGATCGCCTTGACCCTGATAATCAATATTTTCAGGAGGATGAAGGTTTCCTCAAAAGAGTTTGGGGTGTTTTTGCTGATGTGAGTAACGATGGTAATCAATCCAATGCCCGTAATATCAAATCACATATCGATAACCTAGCTAAGCAGGTAACTCATTTCTTTAATAAGTTTAGATTCGGTTCGTAGCGGTCATTGCGAGGATTCAGGGTCACCAAAGCCTAGCAGGCTATGGTGATGACAGGGAGCCCCGTCCCGTGACGAAGCAATCTAATGCATCGACAGAAACTATCCACTAGATTGCTTCGTCACAAGCTCCTCGCAATGACCGGGTGATATTAGTTCTTTATAGCTACTTCTGGAGCAAGCATTGTTGCACCAGGGTCAACACGTTTGATGCTTGCGCCAAGTGAAATAAATTTAGCTTCAAGGCTCTCATAACCTCTATCAAGGTGCTTGAGTCCACGTACTTCGCTTTTGCCTTTAGCTGCAAGGGCTGCAACAACTAGCGCTGCTGTACTGCGCAGGTCCTTACCTTCAATTGCAGTAGCAACTAATTCTTCAACACCTTTGACTACAGCTACTTTACCGTTGATTTCAACTTTAGCACCCATGCGTTTGAGTTCTTCAAAGTGTTGGTAGCGTGAGTCATATATATTTTCTACTACTACACTAGTGCCTTCTGCAATAGTAAGTAGTGCTGAGAAGATTGGTTGAATATCGGTAGAGAAACCTGGGTACCAGACAGTAGTGATATCAGTAGCTTCAATTGTTTCGTTCTTAAGCTCAACTGAAATATCAACTAGCTCACGTCCATCAACTAAGTTACCACTGCCATGAATTTGTACGTTAGCACCAACATCCTCTAGTTTACTCAAGAGTGATTGGATATCTTCTTCAATTACAGACTTAGCAATAACTTTGCCCTTGGTCATTACAGCAGCAATTAAGTAAGTAGCAGCTTCTATCCTGTCTGGAATAGTGTGGTGCTCAAAGCCTTTGAGTGACTGAGCTTCAACGCCATGGATATGAATATTGCTGGTGCCTGCACCGCGAATATCACAGCCCATCTTGTTAAGGAAGTTGGCGAGATCGATAATCTCTGGGTCTTGTGCTGCATTCTCAATGATAGTTTCACCTTCAGCCATTGTTGCTGCAATCATGATGTTCTCAGTCGCACCATTACTTGGAATATCTAAGTAGATCTTGGTACCAATTAATTTATCAGCTTTGGCAACGATATGACCTTGCTCTTCAGTGATCTCACAACCAAGAGCTTTGAGTCCTTTGAGGTGAAGGTCAACCTTGCGAGCACCAATATTACAACCACCAGGAAGTGCAACACGGGCTTCTTTGAATCTGCCAACCAATGCACCCAGACAAACAAAACTTGCTCTAAGCTTACTTGCTAAGCGAAGTGGTACGTAGTGACTAGAAAGATCTTCAGCATTGATGCTAATTGAGTTGCCTTCAAGCTGGGCTTCACCACCAAGTAAGTTGATGATCTCTGCCATATGCTCGATGTCAGAGAGATGTGGGACATTATCAAGACGAATAGTGCCCTGTGGTAAAAGTAAGGCTGCAGCAATTTGTTTCAGTGCCGAATTCTTCGCCCCAGAAATAACTAGTTCACCATTGAGTGGCTTGCCGCCATCAATCACTAAATACTTTGAATCTAAATCTACCAATTAACGCTAACCCTTGTAAATCCTAAACGGACGTAGATAATCTGACGCCCTATAACTAGCTATTGTTCCATATTTTTGGCGTTTTAGCTAGGGTTTAAGATATTAAACCTTGCTTAAGCATTGCTTTGCTTCGTAGAGCGGGAATTGCTCTGTAAGCTTATCGACACTTTGCTTGCAATAAGCTTCTGTCTCAGCGTCAATAGCACCAGAGTTCTGGGACATTGACTTAAGAATCCGGCTGATAACTTGCGCTACTTCAGCACTTGCAGCTTCATCAAAACCTCTAGTAGTGATAGCTGGAGTACCGATACGGATACCACTAGTCACAAAGGGACTCTCGGGATCATTTGGTACACCATTCTTGTTAACGGTGATACGGTGTTCATCAAGTAGATTGCCAGCATCTTTTCCGGTGAGTTTTAAACTACGCAAGTCAAGCAAGATCAAATGATTGTCGCTACCACCTGAAACCATATCGATTCCATTCTCGGTGAAAACTTTTGCCATTGCTTGAGTATTAGCAACGACTTGCTTCTGGTAGTCTTTGAAACTTGGGTCTAGTGCTTCTTTGAAACTAACTGCTTTAGCTGCAATTGCATGCATCAATGGTCCACCTTGAGAGCCTGGGAAAATTGCAGAGTTGAATTTCTTAGTTAGCTCCTCATCGTTCCAGAGAATGATACCACCACGAGGACCACGCAAAGTTTTGTGAGTGGTGCTGGTAACCACGTCAGCATAAGGAATTGGACTAGGGTGCTCACCAGCTGCAACTAGTCCAGCGATATGTGCCATGTCTACCATTAACTTGGCGCCGCACTTGTCGGCAATATCTCTAAATCTTTTGAAGTCAATCTGACGTGGGTAAGCTGAAGCGCCAGCGATAATTAGTTTGGGTTTTTCAGCAAGGGCAATTCGCTCAACTTCATCATAGTCGATGTAACCCTCGTCGTTAACTCCATAGCTGGCAACCTCAAACCACTTACCTGAAATGTTTACTGCTGAACCATGAGTCAGGTGACCACCTTCTTTCAAACTCATACCAAGAAATTTATCGCCTGGTTCAAGTAAAGCCATAAAGGCTGCAGTATTAGCATTGGCTCCTGAGTGGGCTTGGACATTGGCGAACTTTGCGCCGAATAGTTTTTTGAGTCTTTCGATTGCAATTGTTTCAACTTCATCATGAAACTCACAACCACTGTAATAACGTTTGTTAGGGTAACCTTCTGCGTACTTATTAGTCATGCAAGAACCTGTGGCTTGCATCACTGCAATACTTGTGAAATTTTCACTGGCAATAAGCTCGATATTGCTGTTTTGACGGGCTAATTCCTTGTTAATTAGAGAGTTTATCTCATCATCTACTTGGTCTAGGGGCTTGTTAATGTTGTTGCTCATAGGGGATATTTTAGCATCTCAAATTTGGCATATGGTCGCTTTGCTCCCTGCAAATGCTTCGCTGCTGACAGCAGGCTTTGCCATAAGCAGGAGCGTTAGCTCCATATGCAGGGAGCAAAGCGACCATATGCCTATTCTCCTCTATATAGACTAGTTAACCAGCTCTCAATACAACCAATAATCTAAATATGGCTCACGCAAACATATTTGAACGAATAACTACCAATGATAAGAAGGAAAGCAGTTCTATGAACAAAAAAGCTCTTGAAACTATCAAGCTCCTTGGCGAGCAAGTAATCGAAATTAGAAAAATTATCACCCAGAAAGATGAGGTGATTGCAGAACTCAAGGCTGATATCTCAGCACTTCAAGATAGCCAGAATGACGCTAGTGCAGAAGTCAAGCTATTGAGAATTGATCAGCGCGATATGAATAAGCAATTGCGTGGTATCAAGGCTGCTGTCACTGGTCAAGAGTTAGCTCGCTCTGCAATGCCTGATGCTGAAGAATTTTCACACCGTGTGGTTGAGCGTTATGAACCACAAAAAATTGAGCAGCCAATGTCAAAGCCTAAAGGTCCAGTCTCACAAGAAGCAATGTCACAAGCAAATGCTGAAATGCCAAGAGTAAGTTCTGAAGCTGATATGAACAAGGCTTACCATACTATTAGTGATGCCATTAATACTGCTCGTACTAAGCTAGGATTGCCTCCCCATGAGGATTTGCCAGGGACTATTCAAGAACAAAATAGAATTTATTCAGAGGTTCAAAACCAAAAGAAACAAGCTGCTAAGTCAGTAGAGCAAACTGCCAAAGAATTTACTTTCGGTAGAATGCCAAGAATGCTTGATCTTTAATAAATATCCTCTAAAGCACCGCTACTACCAGGTCCAAAGGCATCCAACTGCTGTTGGATTTGCTCCTGGCGGTATTGAGCTGGGTCTAGTGGTTGCTGCAAGTATTGATCACCACCTCCATTGAGCTGTTCGATTGCATATTGAAGATCTGCCATTTCCTGTTGGTGCTCTGCTTCAAGTTGAGCCTGACGTTGATCTTTCAAAACCTGTTCTTGCTTACGTTTTGCTTCCTCTTCTTTGCGTTCACGCTTTGATTTCTTGATTTCATGAGGAGCTGGCATTTTGGCGACAGTCGGCTCACGGTAATAGAGCTTATTGTCGATGCGGATACGCTTGGTTCTGATACCGTGTTTGCTAGGTATATCAAGCTCTAGGAAGTGAGCCACTTCCTTCTTCCTATCACCAATGGCGTCAGACTGCCTAAATAGAAAGCTTTTGTTGATGACATGTTTACCCTCGGTGATACGGTCATAAGCCAGTGAGGGATTGTAGTTGATGGATAGCTCTTCTAGGCGTTTATTTATGATCTCCTCAGTTTTAAATGGGTGAGTTTTGATAACTTTGCGGTTCTTAGCCTCTCTAACCCAGGCTATTTCTTCAATTGGGTTCTCTGAAGCCTCGTCATAGAGTGTGGTGATAGTCAAAACATCAGAGTTGCGCGGGATATGGATCGCTAATCTGAGTTCAAGAATTTTACTGAGGACGGGGTCAGCTGAGCCTTGACCTTTGAATTTGCCATGAATTAGTACTTCCTCATTGATTAGAACCTTGGGTTGGTCCTTCTTTTGCTTCTTACGCCAAAAGAAGGCTTGAGAGGTATTTGGCTCAAAGACTAGTAATATTAGTAGAATTAATGCGATTTTGCGCATGTCGACTATTTTAACATCCTGTTAACTTATAAAACAGTCGTCATTGCGAGGAACGCTAGTGACGAAGCAATCCAATGCACAAGCCATAAATTCCACATTAAATTGGGGACCTTGCAGGTCCAAGATGGGTCCTAACTTCATTTCTATTAACAAAGGTGTGCCACAACCATCTTATGCTGCGCTCGCAATGACTGTTTGGCTTACTAAAGTTCACCTAGCTATCAGCCGATATATCTAGATAGTTTGGTGGAGGATCAAGCTATTGATTAGGCGACTAATATTCTCGCTAATATTGATTTTAGTTTTTGTACTTGGAGTTGAGGCCAAGTACCAGCCTCGTTTTGAATATTTGCCTAATTTGGATGTCGAAAAGGCAGAACTTCGCAAAGTCTATGATCACAAAACCAAACGGGTTCGCTATACCAAAGATGGGGTTATAGTGAAGTTTAAAAAATCTGCCACTCCAAAACAGATGAGAGTTTATATGTTGCAAAACGATTTGCAGCCACTAGAAAAAATTGCTGAGCACACTTATTCTTGTCAAGTCTTGCATGGTATTGAAAACCCAGGTCGTATGAGTTTGATGGCTTATACCGGGGGGGTAAGCTTACCGCATCCAGACTTGCCTGGTGACTTGGTTGAAGGCTTTGATCTTGACGAGTATCGAGAGCTGAGTCTTAATCGTGGCAGTAAGAAAAAAACTAAGCGTATTGCTCGAGTCAAAAAAGATCTAAGCCCACAACAATGGCATTTGCGTAATGATGGTCGCAATGGTCGCAAAGCTGGAGCTGATGTGCAAGCCAATGAAGCTTGGATCTACAGCAGGGGCTATGGAGTCAAGGTTGCGGTGCTTGATACCGGTTTTGATATTGAGCATCCTGACATTAATTTTACAGAAGGTTATGACGTAGTTGATCATGATGATAGAGCGAAAGCTCCAGCTTATTCAAGTGAGAATCATGGTACTGCTGTGGCTGGAATTATTGCAGCAAAGGATGATGATATAGGAGTAGTAGGCTTAGCACCAAGTGCTGAGATTATACCGATCCGTTTGATCCCGGATGACGGCTATGTTTCAGTCTCTAATATAATTATGGCGCACCGTAAAGCAATTGAACTTGGTGCCGATATCATCAATAATAGTTGGACTAGTTATGATCCTAGCTTGCCAAAGGGGCAGCAATTAGAATTGTCTGAACTTGAAGAAGAGCTTTACCGTGAACTAGCTGAAGAAGCCAAAGATGGTAGAGGAGTCTTGGTGGTCTTTGCTTCTGGTAATAGTGGTAGCTCTGATATGGCGCAATCACCAGAAGCCCGCTTAGCATACACCCTAGCTGTTGGTTCAACTAATAGTCTCGATACTCGTTCTAATTTTAGTACCTATGGTGATGAACTTGATTTGGTTGCTCCTGGTGGTGGTGATACTGAGGGCATATATACCACTGATAGAGTTGATTTGGCAATTAAGCGTAAGAATGGAAAACGTCGTCGTAGAGTTTTGGGTTATGCCAAGGGTTCTGCTAACTCTGACTTCAAGGGTACTAGTGCTGCAGCTCCCGTAGTATCTGGTGTTGCCGCTTTGGTTTGGTCTGCTAATCCAAAATTGACAGCTGCTGAAGTGAAGCAGATTTTAATTGATAGTGCAGAGCAACTAGAAGGCTATGAATTCCTTAATGCCAGGAACGCTGAGCTTGGCTATGGCAGAGTCAATGCACTTGCTGCAGTCAAAAAAGCTATAAACCAATAATTACCACCACCAAGGACGGTTGCGTCGTCCGTATCCATACCTGCCGTATCTATAGCGGTAACGGTTTCTTCTTGGTCTTCCCCAGATAGCAGCTGCTCCAAGTGC
>JAPPOW010000131.1 GCA_028817775.1 Candidatus Melainabacteria bacterium
TCATTAAACTTTGTAACGCCAATGACGTTAAGTTTATTCGTCTACAGTTCTGTGATATTCATGGCTTAGTCAAAAATATGTCGGTGCCGATCGGGCAATTAGAAAAAGCACTCGACAATAAAGTGATGCTTGATGGTTCTTCGATTCGAGGTTTCCGAACTATCGAAACTTCTGATATGTACTTCTACCCAGATGTTAGTACTTTTAGAGTACTACCTTGGAGACCCCGTGAAGGTGCAGTGGCTAGAATCATCTGTGATATCTACAATCCTGATGGCACTCCATTTGATGGTTGTCCGCGCAATATTCTCAAACGAGTTCTTGCTCAAGCAGAATCAGAAGGTTATAAATTCAATGTCGGCCCTGAATGTGAATTCTTCTTGTTTGATACCGATGAAGAAGGTTTTCCTACCAATAAACTGATAGATCAAGGTGGTTACTATGACGTAGAACCAACTGACCTTGGTTCTGATGTGCGTAGAACTATCATCAATACTATCGAAGAGCTTGGCTTTGATGTTGAAGCTTCTCACCATGAAGTTGCTCCGTCACAACACGAAATTGATTTCAAATACGCCGATGCACTAACTACTGCAGACAATGTCATCACCTTCAAGTGGGCAACTAAATCAGTGGCTCATGACTACGGGCTCTATGCAACATTTATGCCAAAACCAATCTCTGGAGTTAATGGTAGCGGGATGCACTGTAATATGTCACTAAGTGACCTCGATGGCAATAATGTCTTCTTTGATGAAAGCAAGGCAGATGGTATCTCGGATACTATGAGACATTTTATCGCTGGGGTGCTAAAACATGTACGTGCCTTTTGTGCAGTCTCCAATCCACTGGTCAATAGTTACAAGCGACTAGTGCCTGGCTACGAAGCGCCAGTCTACCTGGCTTGGTCACAAATGAATAGATCAGCTTTGATTAGAATTCCTGCTACTCGTGGTCCTGGTACTAGAGTTGAACTTCGTTGTCCAGATCCAAGCGCTAATCCTTATCTAGCTTTTGCTGTCATGCTTGAAGCTGGTTTAGATGGAATCCGTAACAAAATGGAACCACCAGCTGAAGTCGATGAGAATATCTACGAACTGGAAATGCACACCATGGAAGAACGTGATATCCATGCCTTGCCTGGTAACTTGGATGAAGCACTACAACATATGGAAGGTTCTAAATTGGTGGAAGAAGCGCTTGGTTCTCATTGTTATAAACACTATATTGAGACCAAGTACAAGGAATATCAGGATTATCGAACCCACGTATCAACATGGGAGTTGGACCATTATCTCCACGCATATTGAGGAGAGAGGTCCCAGACCTTCAGCTGCTGCGTTACGCGATCCCTCATGGGCTGGAGCCCACTTCGGGCACGTCCTTACGGACTTCGCAAGCCTTGCATCTGAAGCCCTGGAACCACTCTCTGGACTACTAGTAGATTAAGAGCATGGACATAAAAGATGAACTCGCTAAACTGTCCAACTCTCCAGGAGTCTACATCTTCCGCGACTCCAAAGACCAAATAATTTATATAGGCAAAGCGGTCAATCTCAAGTCCCGAGTACGTTCCTACTGGAATGAATCTAGTTGGTCAGACCGTCCTAAGCTGGCTGTCATGGTGCCTAAGATTAAGAGCATCGAGACTATTGTTACCAAGTCAGAGAAAGAAGCGCTGATACTTGAATCGAATTTGGTTTTCAAAAATCAACCTAAGTATAATGTCCTGCTCAAAGCTAATAATAAATATTACCCTTGGTTGGTGATTACTTATGATGAAGCTTACCCTCGACTTATTCCCGTTAGAGATATTGAGCAGTTTAAATCCAAGCAGCGTTCCAAGAATTCTAAGAATAAGTTTTTTGGTCCTTACACTAATATTTCGGCGATGTATGAGAATTTGAACTTGGTCAACGAATAATTTCCATTCCCCAAAAAGCAAGTACAACCATTTAAAAATCGTCCTTGTCTTAATTATGACTTGGGTAAGTGTCTCGGTCCTTGTCAGGGACTAATCTCTGAGGAAGATTACGCGGCTATGCTAATTCAAGTGGAGCTACTACTCAAAGGTGATTTCTCTGATCTCAAGGCGATCTTGCAGCAAGAAATGCAGCGCCATAGTGATAATCAAGAATATGAAAAAGCCGCCAAAGCCCGTGATCGAATCAGGGCACTTGAGACATTTAATGAAGCTCAGAATGTGATTTCAGATGACAAGAATTTAGATCAAGATGTATTTGCTATTGTGCGTGATGATGATAATGCTTGCCTGCAGGTCTTCAAGACTAGAGCAGGACGTTTGATTAATAGAGATAGTTTGGATTTGAGCCTAAGTGAAGGCGAGGATGAACTAGAGCTCTATGAATCAGCTCTGGAGCAATATTACTCGCAGGTGGCTGATGCTGAGTTGCCGCGTGAGTTGGTTCTAAATATGGAGCTTGAGTCGATGCAGTTGATCGCTGATTGGTTGACTGAACGCAAGGGCTCTAAGGTCAAGATTATCAAACCTAAGCGCGGTGAGAAATTAGCTTTGGTCAAACTTGCTGAACGCAATGCTAGATTGATTATGGACAAGCTTAAGCTTGAACAGATGGAAGAAGCTAGCAAGGATATTAATACGGCGCTGGCTAATCTAGAGCGTGAGCTTGATATGCGTACTCAGCCACAGAAGATAGAATGCTTTGATATTTCCCATATGCAAGGTTCTAATGTTGTGGCATCTATGGTTTGCTTTGTTGATGGGATTCCTGAGAAAGAACAGTATCGCCGCTTTAAACTTAGTATTGATCAGAATGATGATTTTGCTTCGATGCAAGAAGTAGTGCGTCGCCGTTATAAGAGCAAAGAAGCACTGCCTAATTTGATTATTATTGATGGCGGTAAGGGGCAGGTCAATGCTGCTTATGAAGTGATGAAAGAACTGGAGCTTGATTATATTAAGATGGTCGGTCTTGCCAAGCGCGAGGAAGAATTTTATCTACCAGGTGAGAGCATGCCGATAATTCTTGATCGTAAATCTCCAGAGCTATTTTTTGTTCAACGCATCCGTAATGAAGCCCATCGTTTTGCAGTAAGCTATCACCGTAATTTGCGTTCTCGCCGTTCTTTAACTAGTGTGCTAGATTCAGTTCCTGGCTTGGGACCTAAGAAACGTAAGGTTTTACTTGATGAATTTGGTACTCTGGGTAAAATTAAAGAAGCTAAGCTTGAAGAGTTGGTGGCACTGCCTGGTATTAATGAGGCTCTGGCTAAGAAAATTCAGACTGCCATCTAAAAATTATATTTATCTTTAGACGCACAAAAAAGTCCAATTGCAGCTAGAACCAATGCCAAGACCACGCTAATTATGAAAACTATTAATCTTTCTGGCGATGTGCTTAGGACTTCTAATACGGGAGCGCCACCAAAGAAAGCTCTGCTCACAGATATACCCGTAATACTCCAAAAAGCTAGGCTTATTGAAAAAGCATAATTGGCAAGATAGCCGTAGTTAATGTGAAGTTTTCTCTTCATTCTTTGCTCCTCGTGATTCGTACCACTGTGCAAAGAAGAACATCGCTAATACGGTGAAAGTTGTTCCACCAAAAAAGAATAGCGCTGATATTGTTAGGTCACTCATGTCCATAATTATACTCCTTTACTCAGGTTAAACGTATAAACAAGAGCACCGGAGTGCTCTCATTCATACTAGGGTTTCAGGGGGTGAATTGTTAAGCTGGAACTTCTTCTTCAGTTTCACTCATGCCAGCAAATTCATTAGGATCAACTCCTGTCTCTGCAGCTTTTTGAGCTTCTAGTTCAGCTTTGATTTTGCATTCAATCTCATCAAAGACACCAGGCTTGGCTTTAAGAGCATTGACTGAGTTGTCTCTACCTTGACCAATCTTCTCGCCATTGTAGCTATACCATGCACCGGACTTCTGCACTATATCCATGTCTACAGCAGAATCAAAGATTGCTCCTTCAGTATTGATACCCTTGCCAAAGATGATGTCAAATTCAGCTACTTTGAATGGTGGTGCAATTTTGTTCTTGACAATCTTGACTTTGACTCTGTTACCATAACCTTCACCATCTTTCTTAAGTGTCTCGATACGGCGGATATCCATACGTACACTTGAATAGAACTTAAGTGAGTTACCACCAGAAGTTGTTTCAGGCGAACCGAACATCACACCAATCTTGTGTCTGATTTGGTTAATGAAAATGATAGTCGTACCGGTTTTGGCAGCGATAGCTGTCAGCTTGCGAAGTGCTTGCGACATAAGGCGAGCTTGGAGCCCTGGCAATGAGTCTCCCATCTCACCGTCTATCTCTGCTTTAGGAACAAGTGCGGCAACCGAGTCAACGACTATCAAATCAACTGCAGCAGAACGTACCAGCTGTTCTGTAATTTCGAGAGCTTGTTCACCTGTATCAGGTTGTGAAACTAATAAATCATCGGTGTTAACACCAATAGCTTTGGCGTAAACAGGATCGAGTGCATGCTCCGCATCAACAATTGCAGCGATGCCGCCCTTCTTCTGAGCTTGCGCACACATAGTCATTGCTAGAGTGGTTTTACCAGAAGACTCTGGCCCGTAAATTTCAATAACTCTACCTCTTGGGATACCACCAATGCCGAGACAAAGATCAAGTGTGATTGCACCAGTAGGAATAACATCAATCTGTACAGGTGGTTTGTCACCCAGTCTCATCACTGAGCCCTTGCCAAAATTTTTCTCAATTTGACCTAAGGTTGCGTTGAGAGTTTTGAGTTTTTCTTTTTTGCTTTGTAATTCTTTGTTCATTTCTTTGTCCTTTGTTGCCATTGTGGTTCTCCTTTAATTTTATCTGTTTATCTGAGGGCTAGATTATTGCTTACGTGATTTGACTACTCGTACTCTCGTGAGCCCATACAAAGATACTAGCACCTTGTTGGTACTCTTGCAAGTGTATGGGTATTAAATCTTTTTAATCGTTATTTGTCTACTTATTTATAGATATTAC
>JAPPOW010000210.1 GCA_028817775.1 Candidatus Melainabacteria bacterium
TAGCAGTGCTAGCTTGGCTAATAAAATCATCTATATAAATAAAGTCCCGAAACACTGTCTCTGGCTGATCAGCATAGATCTTGACGGGCTGCTTATCAGCAATAGCTTGTTTGAAAATTTGATAGGCACCGCCCGGTCTATTCTCCTTGCCATATGGATTAGAAATTCTTAGTATCAAATGTTGCGGGAATTTATTTCTTATCAAATTTTCTAATTCAAGTTTGTATCTACCATAATCATTAATAGGCTTAGGCTCATCTTCGACACTTGCGCCTTCAAGGCCAGTGTCACCATAAACTGCAGCACTTGAGAAAAATACAAAATAGCAATCGCCAGGCAAGGATGAGATAAATTCTTTTTCAGCAGTTAAGTCACCAAAGTGAGATGCATGAATAATTGTATCGAAAGATCTATCTCTGGATTGCTTCGTCGTTTCACTCCTCGCAATGACATCGAGACCTAAGCTAGTAGCAAGGTGCGAGCCCAAGTAACCGGTACTTCCTACTAACAAAACCTTGCCTAATTCCATCTTTCTTTAGCCAAGTTTCTCAAACCAGGCAAGTCAACTTCTTTATTGTAAACCTTAAGCAGACCATTAGCGTCACGCTCAATCATAGTATAAGACAAAGGGTAAGCAGAGATACTTGAATTGCTAACTATCACTGGCTTTGAAGCAAGCTTTAAGCCATAATCCTTGCCAGCTTGATACTGAGAATACTCATAAAAAGAAGAGTGGGCTATTAATTTAAGATTCAAGTTTTGAAATTTATTAATGAGATTTTTAGTCTTAGTCTCAAGTGGCTTGTAAGCAAAAATCATCACTTGATTTTGCTCACGCTCCAATTGAGCTAATTTATTTTTCAACCATAGATATTGCTCAGTGGCTTCTTCAGGTAGATACTCTGGTACTACCGGCTCAGTGACATTATCAAGTAGCAAAATTGCCAAATCCTTAACTTTGAGCATATAGTAATTATCCTTCTGGTATGGCTTAACATAGCTCAAAGCTTGAGCTTCATTAGCACCAAGCATTGAATAATAAGGAATTCCAAATTTACTCAAGTCATTAGCAACATCAACAAACAAAGCATAGTCTTTTGCTAGATAAACTTGTGAGCCACCAAAGACCACAAAATCAATTGCATTTTCTCCTTTGCGCTGAATCAACTCACGCACTGTTTCTTGCAAGAGCACCTGCGACTCTTCATACAAGACAATACTATTAAGTGGTGGACGCAAATCTCCTCCAGGAGCCATTTGCCCATCCAGCGGTGCAGGATATAAATTAATATCAGAGACCAAAGCGATACTAATGCGTTCATGCATTGGCACTAAAGTTTCAGACTTAAACGGCGTCCCATGCTCCTTGCGCATTCTATCCAGGCGCAAAAACCTTTTGAGATTTAGTGCCTGTACTGGCAGGGCCATAATTAAACAAATTAAAACTAAAAGCTTTTTAGAGTCCATTGATCAATTCAATCATTTCTTCTTTGGAAGTAGTAGCAGTACCATACTTCTTAACTACTATACTTGCTGCAAGATTACCTAGCAAGGCAGCTTCAAGTGGACTTGCTCCAATTGCAAGAGCAGCAGAGTACAGAGCTGAAACGGTATCACCGGCACCACTAACATCAAAAACTTCACTTAAATTTAGCGCAGGGATCAAGTCCATACTTTGCTCACCAAGTAAAGCCATTCCTTTGGCACCACGAGTGATCAAAACTTGTTCAGCATTTAATTCAGCCTGTAATTCAGTTGCAGCCTGTGCCAAGTCACCATCATTAGCAATTGTCCTATCAAGCAAAGCTTCAGTATCAGGTTGATTTGGAGTGAAGGAATATGCGCCCTTGAATTTTCTCAGATCACCATTACTATCAACAATAGTTTTAGACTCAGCAATAACTGCTTGAGCTAATTCTTGATTCAAAACTCCATTGCTATAATCAGAAAGCAAAACTAGGTCATAATCAAGTTCAGGTAATTGTGCCAAAATACAATCTATTTGCTCGGCACTTAAGTCATGATTATCCTCACGATCAAATCTTAAAACCTGTTGCTTAACTCCAGTACCAGCATCTGGATTAGAGCTAGAATTTGAAATAATTCTAGTCTTGGTCGTTGTCTGCCGTTCTGAATCTTTAATTGCAATCAAATCAATGTTCTGCTCACGAGCAATTCTTGCCATAGCATCAGCACCTGGATCATCACCAACTACTCCAAGTAAACTTACTTTAACGCCAAAACTTGCTAAATTAGCAGCAGCATTAGCAGCACCACCGAGCTTAAACTGAGAATCTTGGTATTTGAAAATAATCACTGGCGCCTCGCGGCTAATCCGCTCAGGTTTACCTAATAAATATTCATCAAGAATGAGATCACCTAAAACCAAGACCTTGGCTTGATCTAGCTTGGAGACCAGCTCCAATAACCTTGCTTTGTCCAAATCTTGCTTATTTATTGCTCGTAAATCTAGAGTTTTCATCTTATTAGTCTAGACCAATAAGGTTATCACAGAACAGGGCATTTTTACCAATAATATAGATAGTTCTATGTTGAACTCAATCCGCCCTATTATTGCAATAGCCTTGCTATGGCTGAGTTATACCGCTCTGCCAAGCTTTGCTGCCTGTGGCACTTTTACTGAATCTACTATCAAATCAAGTTTAACTGAACCCTATGGTCTTAGCGCTGGTGACTATGATAATGATGGAGATATTGATATTGCTGTAGCAGAGAGGACTGCTGACAAAATCACCTGGTATGAAAATAATGGCAGTCAAGTATTTTCAACAGCCCATAGTGTCAAAACTTCCTACACAGATGCACTATTAGTAAGAACCTTTGATGTTAATGAAGATGGTTTCCCAGATTTAGTTGCAACTCAAGATGAAACCAGTGTCGGTGACACAGAGGATCTTATTGTATTTCTAAACAACGGCGATGGCTCTGTTTGGACCGAGAAAACCGCAGTATCTACTAGCGACGGAGCTAAACAATTTGACATTATGGATATCAATAATGGTACCGGACTAGATATAGTACTAGCTGATAGTAATAATGATGATGTCGAATGGTACAAAAACAATGGCAGTGAAACCTTTTCTCTAAATACCGTTGTCTCAAGTTTAGACGGTGTGATCGGAGCAGCACTTGGTGATATCAACAAGGACGGGGAAGTAGATATAGTAGTAGCTACTCAAGGAACTTCACAAGACATCATCTGGTATGAAAACGATGGTAGTGAAAATTTCTCAGCCAATGCTCATACCATCGACTCAACTTATTCTGGTCAGTATCTTGAACTCGTTGACTTGGATCAAGATGGTGACTTAGATGTTGTTGTTGCTAGTTACGCCAATGACCTACTCAGTTGGTACAGCAACGATGGTGATGAAACTTTTACTGATATGGGCAATATAGCCAGTGGCACAGATCTAGACCAAGCCAATCACCCTCATGTTGGTGACCTTGACAATGATGGAGACCTTGATATAGTACTGGGCGCCTGGGCTGCAGATAAATTTATGTGGTTTGAAAATGATGGTAGCGAAAGTTTCACCAAAACTGTACTCAAGACTTCAACTGATGCCAGAGAAAGCTTCCTCGTCGATCTCGATGGTGATGGGTACACTGATATAATACAGGCAGATAAATCAGGCGGTGCCATTATTTGGTACAAAAGCGACTGCACAGATGCAAGTCCCGTACTATTCTTCGTACCATAAGCTCTCTGATATAATAATTGGGCAAGATGAATAGCCCTCAACCTAAATTAATCAAAGAAGACCTCAGTCAGGACCAGCTTGATCACTATCTCAAACAAGATGCAGTTGCAGTTGACTGTGAAATGATGGGATTAAATATCAACCGTGATCGACTCTGCTTAGTACAACTTGGCGACCAGAACAGAAATATCACCCTAGTACAAATCAACAAAGGACAAACTCAGGCTCCAAGATTAAAACAACTACTAGAAGCCGATAATACTAAAATTTTCCATTACGCTAGAACCGATTTAAGTTGGCTCAAACATTACCTTGCTATAGAAGTAAGCAATGTTTTCTGCACTAAGATAGCCAGCAAACTCGCTCGCACCTATACCGACAAACATGGGCTCAAAGATTTATGCAAAGAAGTAGTTGGCAAAGAACTTAATAAACAGCAACAATCAAGTGATTGGGGTGCCGAGATTATCAACAAGGACCAAATAAAGTATGCAGCAAATGATGTGGTTCATCTTCACGAAGCAATGACTATATTAACGAAGATGCTGGAGCGTGAAGGACGCTACCACTTGGCTCAAGAGGCGTTTAAATTCTTACCAACAATAGCCGAGATGGATAATTTTGGTTATACAAATATACTAGAACATTAGCCCATTACTGGAAATCTTGACTTGGACTACAGAGATACTCTGGAGATGCTCCATTTACTCTAAAGACACAGGAGATGACATCGATTGAATTAGCAGCTGTAGTTATCGTTGGTGCTGTACCACCAGGCCACTTGATGTCCGAGTCCCAGGAAGTAATGGTTCTACTACCAGTAGCATCCTGCTCAATCACAAGTACAAAACTTCCCGGTCTATTCGAGCTTGGATTAGTAAAGTTAACCGTCATTCCAGTTGCATCAATCTCAATAAATTGGCGATTGCCATCATTCCAATCAATTGTGAAAGTTGAGCCAGACTTAGTCACTTGATTCTCATCATCAAAAACTATTGCCTTTTCAGCCGTTACTACACCATTAGAAGTAAAACTATCAGCCTTGATATTGCCATTGACTTCTAATTTCTCCGCTGGACTACTAGTGCCAATACCCATATTACCGTCAGTCTGGATGGTAACTAGGTCACCAGTACCTAGTGCAGGGGTACCAGAACCAGCATAACTAATTTTAAACTTGTCTCCATCACTATTGTCAAAACCAAGAGCATAACCATTAGCCCCTGTATCTTCTCTAAAATACATTGAAGCATCACCAGTAC
>JAPPOW010000237.1 GCA_028817775.1 Candidatus Melainabacteria bacterium
AAGTTACTATTAGGACAAAAGGACAGAAGATTAAATGAGACTTAGAGAATACGAAGCCAAGGCACTGTTTAGAGAATCAGGAATTCCCACTCCTGATGGAAGAGTTATAAAATGTGCAGAAGAAATTTTTGCCCACAAGAATTTCCCGTGCACACTCAAAACCCAAGTACTTACTGGAGGTCGCGGCAAAGCAGGCGGAATCAAGTTTGCTGACGATGTTAATGACGCTTACGAAAAAGCACAAGCAATTTTTGAATTAGAAATCAAAGGTGATTTACCGGAAGCAATTTTGGTTGAACCTAAGGTTAATATCAAGCGCGAGATTTATGTTTCGATTTTAATTGATAGAGCTTACCGTGGACCAATCATTATGGGTTCAGCTGAAGGTGGTGTGGAGATTGAATCATCTGGCAATATCGAGATCGTACCTATAACCGGTGGTAACTATAGTCCTTATCTAGGACGCAAGATGGCTACCAAGCTTGGTTTAAGCGGCAAGGATGTACTAAAGTTTGGCAATATCGTTAATCGTCTTTGGGATGTTTATACGAAGAACGATTGTGATCTAGTTGAAATCAACCCATTGATTGTTGATGGTGACGATAATTTTCTTGCCCTTGATGGTAAGGTAACGATCAATGAAGATTCACTTGGTCGTCAACCACGTTTTGATGGCATGCTGGCAGCGCACCTGACTGACCTTGGTGAACGTGAGTTCAAAGGTAAGATGTGTGATCTTAATATTGTTGAGCTAGAGGGTAATATAGGGATTCTTTGTAATGGTGCTGGCTTGACTATGGCAACTATGGATCTTGTCTTCCATCATGGTGGCAATCCATCTAATTTCTTAGATGTTGGTGGTGGTGCTAACAAAGAACATGTAGCAAGAGCTCTTGACTTGGTTGCCTCTGATGAGAATGTAAAAGTTTTACTGGTTAATATCCTTGGTGGTATCACCGACTGTGTTGAAGTTGCCAACGCGCTTAAGCACTACAAAGATATTAGACCAGAAGCAAATCTAGTTGTAAGACTAGTAGGTAATAATGAAGAAGCTGCTCAGCAGATTATGAATGATGCTGGTATCCCAATGACCAATGTTTTGGATGATGCAGTGAAACAAGCAGTAGGAGCTGCGGGATAGGTTCCGCAATGAGATCCTGACACCTTGCAGGCTCAGGATGACAGGCAAAAGGAAAAAGTTATGAGCGTTTTAATTAACAAAGATACAAAAGTAGTAGTTCAAGGAATCACAGGTGGCATGGGCAAAACCCATACTGCTTTGATGAAAGCCTACGGTACTAATATCGTAGCTGGTGTGACTCCTGGTAAAGGTGGACAAGAAGTAGATGGCATCCCTGTTTTTGACTCTGTGGCTGAAGCTATTGAGAAGACAGGCGCTAACTGTTCAGTAATCTTCGTCCCTCCTTATCTATGTTTGGATGCAGCACTTGAAGCAATCGACGCTGGCGTACCACTAATTTCAGTAATCACTGAAGGTTTACCACCACAGGACGCTGTCAAGTTGCATGCAGCTGCCGAAGAGAAGGGCACACTAGTCAACGGACCAAACTGTCCTGGTATCATCACTCCAGGCGAGTGCTTGATCGGTATCCACCCAGGTTCTATTTATATGCCTGGTAGAGTCGGTTTGATTTCTCGTTCTGGAACTCTAACTTATGAAATTGGTTTAGGTCTCAAACAATCTGATATCGGTTTAAGTACTGCTGTTGGTATCGGCGGTGATCCAATCATTGGTATCGACCAGAAGATTTCACTTAAACTTTTTGAGGAAGATCCAGAAACTGATTTGATTATCCTAGTCGGTGAAATTGGTGGTACTGCTGAAGAAGAGGCTGCTGAATACATCAAGGAAAATATCAAGAAACCAGTTATCGGTTATATCGCTGGTCGTACCGCGCCTCCAGGCAAACGCATGGGTCACGCCGGTGCAATCATTTCTGGTGGTAAAGGTACTGCTGAGTCTAAGACCAAAGCTTTTGAAGAAGCTGGTGTTCAGGTAGCCAAGACTCCAAGTGAAATTATTGATCTAGTGAAAGCTAGGCTTGCAGTTGCTGCTTAAGCTCTTCTTCATCAACGGGATGATGTTCTGGAGCCATTCGCTCTAGAGCCCATGCTGAGTAGCCAACAAAAATCCCCAAAAATATAAATGTCCCTAAAGCTTCTTGCCATTCATTTAGTTCCATTATCAGCCTCCTTTTTGATCTTAACATAGTTATTTAGATAAATAGCCTGGTCCCGCCGACGTAAAATATTCACACCTATACCAACAAAGTAATAGGATAAGTACAAACACGCTATTGCCACTATTGATTTCCAACTAAGATAGTCTTGAAAATCCTGTCCATAAATAATGATGTTAATCAGTGCTAAGCCGGCAACCGATCCAAAGAAATAGCCTATAGCTTTGTAGCCTTCTGCTCTCAATTTCTCTGATTCTTTATAAATTTTGCCTCAAATCTCGCATCTCGGCAGCAAAGCTACCGAGTTTTAATTGCTCGATTTGTCGTTTTCTTCGAAAACGAACCGGCAAAATTGGGGTTCTCTCTCGCCTCATCCAGGGAGCAAGCTCCCTGGTTTTCGGCTACGTTCGAATAAACAATCATAGTCGATTTCTTTTACTTGAATTACAAAAATCAATCCTAACAAGAAATCAAGCTATTTCTATAAATTTGCGGACTACACGTACAGCCAATGATAAGATCATTAAGGTGAAACTTAAGATTGCTATTTATCCAATAGTTGAAGGTATGAGTGGTGACTACCAGATTGCTGATCATATCAATCTCTCTAGCAAGGCGCCTGCACTTGGTTTTAACCCAATCACAGATTTATACAAGGACAAAAACAATCCAGACGCAATTATAGTTGCTTGCCTTAAAGCAGGCACTAGGCCGAATGAAGAAGAGATCAAAGTTCTTCAAGCCAATGGAGTCAAAGCATATTGCTATGACCTAGCTGAGCCTGTACTTTATGCTGCGGCAAGAAACGAAACGGTTGAAGCAATAGGTTTTGTACCAAAGTTACCAGAGGCTTTTGAATTTTATGCAACAAGCAGCGGCATGAAAGCTGATTCTAGTAAGCTTGATCTTGCAATTGCGGTTAGCAAAGTACCTTGTTACTACGCTGCAAGTTTCACCAACAACAAAGTTAGAGCAGCTTGTGTTGAAAACAATTTGGCTATTTATAACTCTGGCAAAGCCGTTAGGGCGCTAATTGCTAACTCCGGCAATGCCAATGCTTGCACCGGCACCCAAGGTGATCTTAATGACCAGAAACTACGCCAAGCAATTGCTAGCCGTTTCAATATAGAGCCTAGTGAAGTACTAACTGCCAGCACCGGCAAGATTGGCGTCCAGCTTGAAATCGAACAAATGCTTACAAGAATCAAAGAAGCTCCTCAAGCTCAAGCACTTGATTTTGCAGAAGCAATTTTAACCACTGATCTAGTTAGCAAAGTCTATCAGAGCAAAAATATTCTTGGTATCAGCAAGGGCTCCGGCATGATTCATCCTAATATGAAGCAGGCAACCATGCTCGCTTTCTTATTTACTGATTGCAAGCTCAAAGCTTTTGCTGGAGATGAAATGCAAGCCAAGTTTAGAGACTGCTTGCAGCAGGCAATTGAATTAAGTTTCAATTCAATCTCGGTAGATGGTGACACCAGCACCAATGACATGGTCATTCTAGTTTCCAGTGGGCAAGGACCAGAGATTGAGGCTGAGAGCTTCCAAGATCAACTCAACCAAGTTTGCACTGAACTAGCAAAAAAAATAGTCCTTGATGGTGAAGGTACAACCAAATTAGTAGAACTTGAATTAGAAGGACTTGGCAATAATGAGCTTGCCCGCAAAGTTGCAAGACAAGTGCTTAACTCTGCACTAGTCAAAACTGCTATCTTTGGCAATGATCCTAACTGGGGTAGATTGGTGGCAGCGCTTGGACAAGCATTGGCTGAACATGGTCTTGATGCTGACTTGAATCAAGTCAGTCTTGAACTATTAAGGCAGAAGCTTTATCAAGATGCTATGCCAACAGAATTTGATCGCGACAAGCTAATTGCAGCAATGAAACAAAACAAAACCATCTCCATTAAATTCAAACTAGCTGAAGGCGAGAGTGTTAAAGTTTGGTCAAGTGATTTGAGTTACGACTACGTTAGAATCAACGCTGAATACTTTACTTAAACGACTCACAGGTAGTGTTACAGGTATCAGTGTCCCCGCCTTGCTCTGTGCACTGATTAAAGCATTGGTCAAAAGCGGAATCGCCACTACCATCATCTCCACCCTCTTCATCGTCACCGGCACCAAAATCAGGATTCAAGACAGTAGTCACATTCGTAATAGTCACATCTGTATTTGTAATACCTTCATCGATAGAGACATTAGCATTAGTAAGTACAAAGTCAGCAGTAATTGAAAGCACTGGACCAGTGCCACCAGCCATAGTGATAGTACCAGTAGCATTGACCATAGTAAAGCCAGTCAAAGTTGCAGGATCATCACTAGTAATATTCATCGTTATATTATCAGTGCCCGTAAGCGTGATTGTTTGACCATCAGAATCAAAACTAATAGTACCTGAAGCTGAGAATTCTCCATCAATCTTATTAACATCAAGTGTTAAAGTACCAGTCATATCACCAGTCAAATCAACTGAAATATTTGAAGCACCACTTGCACCTTGTTCAATACCAGAAGTGATATCTCCTTCCATTTCAGCTTCTGGAATAGAGATTGCTAAAGATTCACCTTCAAGGAAAGCCTTACCAGTACCAAGATCCAAGCCAGCATCACCAGCTAAACTAGATAGATCTTCAGGCTCTGTAATTTCTTTACTACCATCTTTAAAGAAACTAACTATTACTCCATCATCAGTAGTTAAATCAAATCTCTCTTCACGAGTATCAACAGTCACCGAGCCAGTGATTGTTGCCACACCCTGACCAGTAGCAACTCTCC
>JAPPOW010000206.1 GCA_028817775.1 Candidatus Melainabacteria bacterium
AAAGATTAGTTCATTGATAAAGCTATATAAGTAGTTGATTATTGCTAGAACCATGTTTGGTTTTTTGGAGGAGAGCTGAGCAAATTTTTTGAAACTAGCTGCCATTTGTTCTAGATTGTCATAAGAAAAGTGCTCAAGTGGATTCTTTAACTCAGGGCACTTAGATCTATCCTTGCTATATTCTCCATCTATTAATAGCTCGACACTTTCATGGACTGGACTCTCACAAAACCTGCCCTGTGATTTTTTGAATAAACGCAATTGGTAATCAGGATAGTAACCACCATGACGAATAAATTTATCACCAATAAATAATTTGCGTGCTACTTGGTAGCCATCAGCTTCAAAGTCAAGTGATTTGATTTCATCAATTAATTCGTCAGTCAAAACTTCATCAGCGTCAAGGCTCAATACCCACTCGTTGCTGCACTTAGAAAGAGCCAGGTTCTTTTGTTTGCCGTAGCCAAGCCAGTCATTGAGATATATTTTCTCAGTATATTTTTTGGCTATGGCTAGAGTGAGGTCGGTACTACCAGAGTCAACAAGAATAATTTCATCTGCTAATTTGGCAGCTTGTTCTAAGCAGCGTCCGATGATGCGCTCTTCGTTTTTGCAGATTATGAATATGCTGATTTTCTGCATACAGGTTTTGATCGCGTCGTAGCTTTAGCGAAGACGGATGGCAGAGAGGACAGGATTTGAACCTGCGGTACTTTGCAGTACACATCCTTTCCAAGGATGCACCATAAGCCACTCGGACACCTCTCCAGGCTCATTAATTCTACAATATCCGTCTTATTTAAATTTCTTTTGCGTGTCTGCCGCAAATTTTCAGTATTGGCTTGAATTTTAGTTAAAATCATGTTCGTGGAAGAAAGGCGTAAACTACTTGCCAAAGCTTTAATGGATCTCAGTAAATTGGTTGCTGCCGGAGTTAGTATCAACCAGTTTGTGAACCCAGGTCAACATGACTGGTTTAGCTCATTGGTAATGTTTGGTGGTATAATTTACCTCGGTTTTATGGCTTGGTTAATTATGCCTTGTACTAAGGAGAAGTAAAGTGGATTTTCTGAGTTTTTTAACGTTGATGGCTTATAGTTTGGGTACAGTTGCCTTAATAGCCTTGTATTTTATTAATAAAGCTGAGGAGGAGCAGAAATCAAAAGGCTAAGTTACTATTTCGGCAGCCTAGTTTTAGTTCTATCGCTAGCCGCTTGTTCAGTTAATGAACATCAATCAACCAAAGGTTGTCCGATCTCCCAATATGACAACTCTAAACTCGTCAAAGGTCAATTGAGTTATCAGGCTCCTCAGTCTTGGTCTGAAACCGAGCCTAGTAATCAAATGAGATTCAAGGAATATGTTTTGGATGCTGCTTCTGATACTAGGGTTGCAGTTTACTTCTTTGAGGGTATGCAGGATAGACTTGAGGCTAATTTGCGTCGCTGGAAAAATCAATTTCGTGATGACGATGACCGCAAGCTGCTTGAAAAGAAACAATTCAATAGATTCAAACTACCTATTACTGTCTATCATTTGACTGGTACTTACCTTCATAAAGAAAAATTAGGGGACCCTAATTCCAAAGTGGATATTAGGGCTGATCAGGCATTATTGGCTGCAGTGGTTGAGATGAAAGAGGGTACTTGGTTCTTCAAATCAATTGGTCCGAGTGGGGTGATTGCCGCTCAGCGTAAGAGTTTTGACGACTTAGTGTTCACCTTTCGAGCCGAAGACCTGTCATCCTGAGGAACGCCGAAGGCGTGACGTCAGGATCTCACCGGTTCCGCTATGGGATCCTGACGCTGCACTCAGGATGACAGATGATATGATTATCTAATGGTCTTAATCGCTCTATCGGTCTTAACGATATTGGTCCTTGCTGGACTTACTGTCCTACTTTTAACTAGAATTGCTGCGCTTAACTCTCGCTTAGAGGGACTTGAGCATAAACATAGCGCTGATATCAGTTCAATTGTTACTAAGCAAGATATGGGCTTAAGTTCACAGGACAAGCATGAAAAATCTTTTAGAGATGAGCTTGGTCGTAATCGCCAAGAGCTCGCTGATACACTGAAGAATTTTGGTGATTTGCTTGATAAGCAGCTTAAGAATATTAATGAAGCGAGCCGGCATGACCTCACTCAGATGCGTCAGACTATTGAAACAAAGGTCAAGGATCTTCAAGTTGAGAACTCAAAAAAACTCGATGAAATGAGATTGACTGTTGATGAAAAACTTCAGGGTACTTTGGAGAAGCGCATCTCAATGTCATTTAAGCAAGTTAGTGAGAGGCTTGAGCAAGTCTACAAGGGACTTGGTGAGATGCAAACTTTGGCTGCAGGAGTTGGTGATCTCAAGAAAGTTTTGACTAATGTCAAAACTAGAGGCACTTGGGGTGAGATGCAGTTAGCTAATTTGCTCGAAGAAATTTTGAGCCCTGATCAGTATGAGGAGAATGTCCAAACCAAACCACGTAGCCAGGAGCGAGTGGACTTTGCAATCAAACTGCCTGGACAAGATGATCACCCAGTATGGTTGCCGATTGATTCTAAATTTCCGCAGGAAGATTACCAGAAACTAGTTGAGGCTCATGAAGCTGGAGACCCAGCTCTTGCTGAGCAAGCTCATAAACAGCTAGAAGCTCGTATTAAGCTTGAAGGCAAAACTATTAGAGACAAGTATTTGTCGCCACCACGGACTACTGATTTTGGTTTACTTTTCTTGCCAACTGAAGGCTTATACGCTGAAGTGGTACGCATGCCTGGTTTGATTGACCGCATGCAACGAGACTATAGAGTCAATGTAGTTGGTCCAACTACTCTTGCTGCATTGCTCAATTCTTTGCAAATGGGCTTTCGTACTCTGTCTATCCAGAAGCGCTCCAGTGAAGTTTGGAAATTACTTGCTGATATCAAGAAACACTTTGGTAGTTTTGGTGACTTGCTTGGTAAGGCTTATGATAAAGTTCAGCAGGCAGGCAAGGTGATTGAGGATGCTGGTCGCCGCTCCCGTACTATTGAAACTAAACTCAAGAAAGTGCAAGAGTTGCCGGGGTCTGAATTAGATCAAGAATCGCTCATTGAGAGCATGCAGAAAAATTAATGAAGCCGCCTATCTTTATTGTTGGTGAAGGAAGATCAGGTACCACTGCTTTGCGTAAGATGCTGGGTGAGCATCCAGCGATTTGGGCTGTGCCTAAGGAGAGTTATGTCTTTGCTAAAAAATGGCCGCAAGCTAATCCTTGTTACAAATTTACTAAGCTTGATGATTTGGTTTTGGCACTAGCTATTGGTATGAACCGGGTGGGGCAAAGTCTTAACAAACGAGGCGCTGCTAAATATACTCGTGATGTGCTTGCTGGCGGGGAGTTAGAGTCGCATATCCAGGGATTTATGGATAGCTTTAAAGCTTCAGAAGAGTTATCGGTCATTGCGAGGAACGAAGCAATCCAGGCTATTGATGTCTTTGATGCCATTTGCAAATTTATGCTCAAGCAGAAAAGCGCAACTAGATTTGTGGAGAAGACTCCTTATCATCTTTATTGTCTTGATGAAATTAGAGCTAGCTACCCTGAAGCTAAAATTATCGCTATCTACCGTGATCCTCGTGCTGTCGTGCTTTCTTGGTTGCGCCGCAAAGCTAGTTTGAAATCATTACTGGGGGCTGCTCAGTCTTGGTCACGGGCAACAACAGAAATGCTCAAACATAAAGCTGATCCTAATTACAAAATCATTCGCTATGAAGATTTAATTAGTGAACCTGAGACTTCCCTCAAGGATTTGATGAACTTTATTGGCGAGGATTTTGTGCCTGAATTACTTAAAGAACAAAAAGTCAATAGTTCGTTTGAGGAGCAGCGCGGGCAGACTGGCATGCAGCTTAGTAGTCTCAATCGCTGGCAAGAAGAACTGAGCCCACTGCAGATTGCTCTGATAGATAAAGTTTGCGGTAAGCATTACCAGGAGCTTGGGCTTGAGATGGCTAGTAGTTCAAATTTATTTCTTGGGATTTACTATCTCTATCAGTGGTTTAATTCTGTTGTGATCAAGTCTCTAAAGTTCTTGTCATCCTGAGGGACGCCAAAGGCGTGACGTCAGGATCTCCCGGGTTCCACAATGGGATCCTGACGTCGTCTTCGACTCCTCAGGATGACGGTTAGCTATTTACCAATAAACGCAAACTTTTCTCTAGCGGCATAATACCCTTCTTAGTTTTAGTCTCAGCCTCCAAAGTCTTAGCTAATAAATTTTCTAAGTGAGCAGTGTTCATGCGGGCAACTTCTTGCTTCTGGTAATAAAGTCTACCTGGAGAGATACCGAGTAACTTAGCTTGCTCATCTTTAGGAATGCGCTCTTGTTCAGAGAGTTTGAGCTTCAGGTACTTAGTTAGCATGGTACTCATTGCAGCTAGCAGTCCAAGATGAACTTCTTTCTCTTTGATTAGTTTCTCTAGTTCATGGTTAGCGCGTGCCACATCACCAGAAGCTAGATCTTTGATGAACTTAAAGATATCGTGTTTGCCTTTGCATTCTTGATCAATTAAATCTTCAGTGATTGGTTTGCCAAGTAATTGAAGACGTTTGAGCTCAGAATAAAGTAGTGAACTATCTTCGGCACCAATATGTTCAACCATATGTTCAGCTACGGGCATAGCTAAATCAACTTCACTCATCTTCATTAACCAAGCAGCAGGAGCCTTGGTGTCCCATGGACTAAATTCCTTGAACTCCTCAAACTCTATATTAGAGTTCTTCTTCATTGATTTAACTAATTTAATTGTGCCTGTAAGCTTAGAAGAATCAAAAATTAAAACCACCGACTCGGGCAGAGTACTCATTACTTGCTGGATGGCAGCTACATCCTTGTCATCAGATTTATTCTCAAGTGGTTTGAAGTCCTTGATGATAATTACTTTGGTTGATAAACCCCAAG
>JAPPOW010000181.1 GCA_028817775.1 Candidatus Melainabacteria bacterium
AGATGTGTATAAGTTTCAGGGCTTTATCAATGCAACTAAAGTGCAGGCTCAAACTATTCCCCTACTTTTAGAGGGCAAGGATATAATTGCCCAAGCACAAACAGGTACCGGCAAGACGGCAGCATTTGCAATACCATGTATCGAAAAAATAGATACTAGAATTTTTGCAACTCAAGCATTAATCATGTGTCCAACAAGAGAGTTAGTTATCCAAGTGGCTGGCGAACTAAAAAAACTGACAAAGTTTCATAAAAATATTTCGGTGCTTGCTGTTTATGGTGGTCAGAAAATTCATACCCAACTTCGTGCTCTCAAACAAGGTTGCGATATAGTAGTTGGAACTCCTGGAAGATTAATGGACCATATTAGGCGCAAAAGTCTTAAACTTGATCAACTTAGCTACCTGGTACTAGATGAGGCTGACCAAATGCTTGATATGGGATTTAGAGATGATATCAAAGCAATAATTAATGAAACACCTAAAAGCAGGCAGAGTGTAATGTTCTCAGCAACAATGTCTAAAGATTTAATCAAGCTAATGGAACGTTATCAGAACAAGGCGATTAAAATCAATATCACTGGTAATAAAGAACAAAGCAAGCAAATAGAACAACTTTATTTTAATCTCAAATCAGCTCCTAAACTTAATGCACTCAAGCGCCTTCTAGAGGAATACAAAGTTGAATCAGGAATAATTTTTTGTAACACCAGAGCCAAGGTTGATGAACTTAGCAAAAGACTAAGTCATGATGACTATATTGCTGCAGCACTTCACGGTGAGATTGATCAAAAGAAACGCAACAAAGTGATGCAAGCTTTCAAGAAGGGTTCTATTAATTTATTGGTAGCAACCGATGTTGCAGCCCGTGGACTTGATATTAATGATCTTGAAGTTGTTATTAACTACGATCTACCACAAGCTGATCAGGATTACGTGCATCGTATTGGCAGGACTGGCAGAGCCGGCAAGACAGGTCTTGCGCTCAATTTAGTAACTACAAAAGAAATTGCACGAATTCTAAGAATTGCCAAGTCAAGTAATTTAACAATCAAGTCAGCCAAATTACCTGGAGTGGAAGGTGAAGATAGTCTCAAGAGAGACCGTGTAAGACCAGCTAAACCCAGATTTAAAGGCAAAAGAAGAAAGTCAAATCCAAGGTCAAGAAAAAATGATAATCGTAAGTCTAGACGACCAAGCCGTCGGGGCTAAGAATCAGCTACAAAACCACGGCGCATTGTATTCTCACTGATAGTTTTTTCTTGTACAAATTGCAATAGATAATTAGGTCCACCAGCCTTGAAACCAATACTTGATTGCTTAGTACCACCAAATGCTTGGCGCGCGACCACGGCTCCAGTACAAGGACGATTGATATAGAGATTTCCTACTTGGAAATGACGTTTGACTTTAGCAATGTTTTTAGGACTACGTGAATAAAGCCCACCAGTTAAACCATAATCACTATCATTTGCAAGTTCAAGCGCATGATCAATATCATTAGCTTTAAGTAAAACCAAAACCGGTCCAAAAATTTCTTCTTGCACCACTTTATGATCAGAATCTAGTCCTTCAAAGATTCGAGGGCTAATATAATTAGGCTCTAGTGCTTGTGGCTCAAGCAAGGACTTGCCATCACGCTCAGCTAGTTTGATATAGCGATTAATTTCTTTGTAAGCTTTATCATCAACCACTGGACCAAGGCTAGTTGCCTGATCACAAGGGTCACCAATATTAATTGAAGCCGCTGCTTCAACCAAGCGCTGCTTAAACTTATCATATATAGCTTCTTCTACAATCAAGCGCGAACAAGCCGAGCATTTCTGTCCAGCAAAGGCAAAGGCTGAATAAAGCACTCCAGGTATTGCTTCATCAGGGTCAGCACTCTGGTCTACAATAATTGCGTTCTTACCACCCATTTCAGCCACAATAGCTTTGACCGGTCTAGCCTTACGAGCAATATCGTTAAGTTTCATTCCAACTTTATTAGAACCAGTAAAAGCAATCAAGCGAATAGCTTCATGCTCAGCTAAATAATTACCCAAACTACGTCCATCACCTTGAATAAGTTGTAGCAAGCCTTCACTATAATTAACTGCATGTTTATCGATTGATGCTTGCAGTAATTTAACAAATTCATGAGCAACTCTTTTGCTTAGTTGTGATGCTTTGATTATAACGGGGTTACCCATAACCAAGGCTGCAGAAGTCATCCCTGCCATAAGTGCAAGCGGGAAGTTCCAAGGTGATATCACCAAACTAGGTCCATAAGCTTGATAATGATTAGTGTTACGTTCACCCGGCAATGAAAGTAAATCAATTTTGCTGTACAAATCCAGAGAAGATTGTGCATAGTAATTTAGAAAATCAATAGTCTCTGAGACTTCTCTATCTGCTTCTTGCCAAGGTTTATTTACTTTCTTACAAATCAAAGCATTAAACTTAAATCTATGCTCTTCAAGACTAAGCGCGCAGTCTTGCAAGACTGTCGCTCTAAGTTCAGGCTTAGCTTTATTCCAAAGTGGTGCGAGTTCAATAGCTGTAGCAATCGCTCGATCACAATCATCAAGACTATGATCATAAATCTCGACAGGCTTATACTTATCAAGTGCTTCCTCCATTTGCTCACGATTAACTTTCTGTGAAAAATCAATATTTGAACTATTACTAAAGCTAGCAAAAGTTTCAGCCTTCTCCGCTTTAATATTACGAGGATCTCCTAGTAACTCTTCTATCTGAGTACCTTCCAGAAAACCTTGTCGCAGAAATGAATCATTTGCAGTATTCTCTAATAATCTCCTGACCAAATAAGACATTCCTGGAACCAGCTCTCCATAAGGCATATAAACCCTAGTTTGATAGCCTTGCTCAACCAGATAGTCCTTGATTGGATCCAGCATGCCATAGAGCATCTGTAATTCAAACTTAGTAGCTGCAATTTGTTTCGACTTAGCATAATTGAGTGCATAGGCTAATGATCTAATATTATGAGAAGCAATTGCTGGTCTCAAATAACTATGATTATCAAGTAGTTCTTTACAGAGCTCCTCGAAATTAATATCAGACTCGTGTTTGCGCTCCCAAACAGGAAGATCAAAACCATTTTGTTTAGCTATTGCATACTCTGAATCCCAATAGGCTCCCTTGACTAACCTGACTGTAATTGACGTGCCGCGTCTTTGTACCCAAGCCAACCATTCTTTGAAATCAGTTTTACTTTCTTTTAGATAAGCCTGCAAGACTATACCGGCTCCTTGCCAATTTCTAAACTCATCCTCCATCAATAGTTCTTGAATCAATTGATAAGTCATCTCTTTCCAGTCATAATGTTCAGTATCAACATTAATAAAACACTGACGCTCAATAGCTTTGCGGTAAATCTCTCTCAATAGATATTTAAGCCTAGCCTTCTTAGCCTCATAATCTAGCTGATTGACCTGTGGAATCAAAGCAGAAAGTTTAACTGAGATATTTGCTTGTTCAAGTCCTTCAATTAATTCAATATATTCATTAAAGTATTGATCAGCTTCAGCCTGAGTCAAAGCGAGCTCACCTAAAATATCAATAGTGTAATCAAGCCCATCTCGCTCTAGTCGCTTGATACTAAGTTTGGCTTCAGCAAGGTTTGAACCACAAATAAATGATTGAGCCATGATGGATACTCCAAGTCCAATAGCAAAATCTAAACAGGAACTGAAGCATTTATGCTGGTGAAGAAATTTAGGTAAATAAGGAACCAGATATTCAACAAAGAACTGTGATTTTTGTTCTTTAGTTTTAAGTACTGGCAAGACATCAACAAAGTGAAAGAGTTTTTGTTTAAGTTCTGGCTGAGAGATACTTAGTTTAAGCAATAAGTCCTTGAGATTCTGTAATTTGAAGATATTAAAACCAGAAGACTGGGCCTTCATATACGCAAAGAGCTCTTTGCCAATTTGTTCTACGCCAGATTGCATCTGTATTTAATATTCCACTTGAGCTTATTTAATAGTGGAGCATACCTATTTAAATAATCCTCATATTTATGCTAACATTGCAACTGGTTATTTTGAGCCAGGGTAGGTTATGAATTTAGATTCAGTTGTAGACACAAGTTTTAGTAGTTTGAGCCAATTAGCTGGCAAGGGTATTTCGATTCCAAGGATACTTGCAAAATTCTTTGACAAGCTAGTAGCAAAGTTTGCTACGAGAGCTGATGATCTAACATTTCAAAGAGACGTCACCAATGAATTGCAAAGTACTTTAATTGGTAGAACTAATGCCTTGACCAGTGCTTCAAAGGGTGAATCCTGCTTATTTTCTATTGAGCCTGAAAAACCATTTAGGCATAGTATCCTAGGCGGTGATATTTACGTCTACTCAAAGTTTGGAGAAGCTCATAACAATGATGTTCTGTTTCTAGAATACGGGATCAACGAAGATTTACTAGATAAAAGTGGAATTTTAAAAGACGAAATACTCTTACGGAAAATAGTTGAATTTATTAGAGACCCATCAAGTGACACAACTGGGATAGGCCAATTAAAACAAGTTAATTTTGGTAGTGACAGGGAAGGAGAACAAATCTATAAAACTGGTGTGATGGCTAAAGTTTTTGACAGTGGATATTTTGGTGAAAATGAAAATGATACTGGAAATATTGGTTCAAGGACTGAATATAGATTAAGAAGTGAGCTTGGACCCAAACTACTTGAAAGTCCAGAGCTAAGTGCTGAAGACTTTGCAGCACAGTTGGACTTAGATGATGAACTTAGAACAGGCTTACTTAGTAATAACAGAAATGGAAGACTTGGTCTAATTAGAGCTGCATTTGGCGAGCTAGTGGCTCAACTCAATAACAATGTTGATCCAGATGCAGTATGTATTGGCATACAAGATTATAATGAT